>JANWZD010000008.1:0-98632 GCA_025054935.1 Dehalococcoidia bacterium
CGGCGGGCGTAGCCGTGGTAGACCTGGTCGAGGATGCGCTGGTAGGGGAGGGCGTAGCAGACGGCCTGCCGCACCTTCTGGTCGGAGAAGGGCGGGTCGAGCCAGTTGAATTCGAGGGTGGCGTGATTGGCGCGGACGCGGATGAGGCGGTAGTCGGGGCGGCCCGCAAAGCGCGCCAGCTCCTCCGGATACAGCCCAAGCAAGAAGTTCGCCTCCCCGCGCTCAAGGAGGCGCATCCCTTCCTCTCGGGTCTCGATGGCAACCTGCGTCACCCGTGCAATCCCCGGCCGTCCTGCCCAGTGGTCCTCCCGCGCTCGAAATTCCAAGGTGTCAGCGGTCTGCCGTTCGAGGGTGAAGGCGCCGAAACCGGCGATGTTGCGCGCCAGCCAGTCGGTCGCCCAGGGGTCGTCGGCGGTGGCGTGCCGGCGCGCTTCTTGCGAATCGACGATGTTGTTCGTCGCGAAGATGAGGTATTGTGGGAACTCAGGATTGGGGCCGACGGTGCGAAAGCGGACCGTGAAGCGGTCGAGCGCCTCAACGTCGTCGGCGCTTTGGACACCCGCCATGCGGCGCGAGCGCCACAGCCCGACCCCGCGCAGGGCGTAGACACGCTGCCACGCCCAGACCACATCGTCCGCACTCAGTTCGTTGCCGAGAGAACTGCGGACGCCTTCGCGGAGCCGAACGGTCCAGGTCCGGTAGCCGTCGGCGGGCTCCCACGCAACAGCGAGACGGGGCTGCAGCTGCTCTGCGATCGGAAAGCGGATGCCGTCGGCATCGATGCCGATCCGCGGCGTGGTCAGCGGCTCATACGGCAAGTGAAGCGTGTGATAGGGAGCAGGACGGCGCCCCTGACCCGTGTGAGGAACATCAGGGTCCCAACTGACCTCGACGTGGCGGCGGTGGACTGGCCAGACAAGGTGCGTTCGCGATGGGCCCATAGGACGCTCCCGTCGAGAATGGAGGCAGTCTACACCGAGATCGCGGTGCCAGCTCGCGGAAAAAGAAGGGGCGCGGACCGCGGGGAGAACGAACGGAGGAGCGCGATGACACCGCCCGACGAGGCGATGGCCGACTGGGAGGCCCGGCTCTGGCAGCTGCAGACAGGGACGTGGAGCGGGAAAGTCACGACCCGAGCGGTCGACGGCGCGCTGATTGACGAGTACGACGTGGTTACCGACGTGGCGGTCGATCTCGCCGCGAACCGCTATGCCCAACGGGTGGTGACGATGCGCGGAGGACGCGCCGAGGCGCGGACGTTCACCGCGCACTGGGAAGGGCGCGATCTCGTCGTCCGGAGCCCGCGCTTCACGGCGCGAGCCCGCGCTGCCGCTGCCCGCGTTATTGTGCTGACGGGGCGCAGCGCCGATGGAAGCTCCGAAACAGTCGAGACGATCACCCTCCTGACCGACCACACTCGAGCGCGCACTGTCCAGCACATCGAAGCGGGGCGGCTTCGAGCGGTGACGGTCGTCAGCAACGAGCAGCGGCAGTCGCCGCTGCCGGGCATCGATCTCGCGGGGGAGCCGCTGCCTCAGCGTGGCCCGGCGCTGTAACTCGGTTAGAGCCGCTGGAGCGCGAAGACAATGACCAAGAGGATGATCGAGGCGACCGCGACCGCAAGCGCCCAGCGTGAGAGCGCCCACTCTCGGCCTGCGCTCTGGGAAATGGGCAGCCGCTGGGACCCGCCTCCGCGGGCGCGGACTGCTCGCCGACCCGGCCGCGCCCGCGCTGGGGACAACGCTGCGTGCGGCAGCTCCTTCCCTTGCGCCGCGAGACCGTCCTGTTCGGGGATCTGCGCGAGGTGGAGCGCAAGGCGCGCTACCTCCTCCACCCGCTCTTCAGACTCGCCCTTCGTCCAAACAATCTCGCCGCTGGCAGTGAGCAGGCGGAGCATGCGGGCGATACCCTCGGCAATCGCTTCGTCGCCCTGCGCTGGGGGCTGCTGGGGAGGAGAATGCAGCGAAGTCACCGCTCCGTCGCTACGCCTAGCGAAGTCGCTTTATCCTACCACGGCATTTCGGGGACACTTCAAGCTGTTCTGTTCTGGCGATCGTTCGGCGGATGGTAATCGTGCTCGATCGGCAGCGCGAGGCTGCGCCAGAGGTACCATGTCGCAACCGAGCGGTAGGGCCGCCACCGCTCACCGAGGGCGGCAAGCGCGGCGGGCGTTCGGGCGCTCTCGGCGCCGTAGAGGCGACGGACCGCGGCGCGGAAGCCGTAATCATCGAGGGGAAGAACATCCTCCCGGCCGAGAGCGAAGATGAGAAACATCTGCGCTGTCCAGCGGCCGATGCCGCGGCTCTTCGACAGGTGGGCGATCACCGTCTCATCATCGAGCTCGCTCAGCCGTTCGACGATGAGCTCGCCGGCAGCAACCCGCTGCGCGACGTCGCGCACGGCAGTCAGTTTCGCGCGCGAAAGGCCTGCGCGCCGCAGGTCTTCGTCGCTTGCGGCCAAGAGAGTGTCAGGGGTCACCGTCCCGCCGAGCCGCTCGCGCAGTCGCTGGTCGATCGCCGCGGCTGCGCGGGTCGAGATCTGCTGGCCGATGATGGTGGCGACGAGGGTGGCGAAGGTCGGCTCGCGGCGCAGAGGCGCGAAGGGGCCGACAGCGTCGATAACGGCGGCGAGCGTCGGATCGACCGCTCGAAGATAGCGGACCGCCTCGGCCGACATCGTTACGGAACGCTGTAGCCGCCGTCCACGGTCAGGACGTGGCCGGTGACGTACGAGGAGGCGTCGCTCGCCAGATAGAGGCATGCGAGCGCAATTTCGTCCGGTTCGGCGAACCGGCCGAGCGGAATGCGGGCGCGGAAGGCGTCGCCCGCCTCTCGGTTCTCTTCAAGGTAGCGCACCATCGGTGTCCGCGTCACGCCGGGCGCGACCGCATTCACCCGAATGCCGCGGTCTGCCCATTCCAGCGCCATCACCTTGGTCAGCCCGATCAGCCCCGCTTTGCTTGCGACGTAAGCTGCCCGCTCTGCCGCAACGGCAAAGGCAAGCTGCGAAGCAACGTTGACAATGCTCCCCTTGCCCGCGGCCAGCATCGCCGGAGCAGCCGCTTGGGAGCAGAGAAGCGCGCCCCGCAGGTTGATCGCGAGCACGCGGTCCCACGCGTCCGGCGACGTCTCGAGAACAGATGCCCGGTAGGCGATGCCCGCATTATTGACCAGCACTGTCGGCGGGCCAACCCGCGCCGCGATGGCGGCGAAGGCGGACCGCACCGCCTCCGGGTCGCGGACGTCGGCGGCCGCGGCAACATCGTCCTCGCCGAGCAGGTCAGCGAAGCTGTCGGGGTTGAGGTCGATCCCGGCAACCCGCGCCCCTGCTTCCCGGAAGAGCGCAATCGTTGCCCGGCCGATGCCTCCTCCCGCTCCTGTCACCACGGCGACCCGGCCGTCAAGCCGAAATCGGTCGAGTACTGCCACGCCATCCCTCCGCCTCAAGGTGACGGAATTGTCGCATGCGGCGCAGCGCGCGTATGCTGCGACTGTGATGCACGAGGTGATTGTCGTCGGCGGCGGGGTGGCGGGGCTCGCGGCGGCGCGGCGGCTGCGCGAGGCGGGGATCGAGGCGGCGGTACTCGAAGCCCGAGACCGGCTCGGCGGGCGGGTCTGGACCGCGCGCTTTCCCGATGGCTCCCCCATTGACCTCGGCGCGACATGGATTCATCGCGTCGAGGGCAATCCGATTGCCGCTCTTGCCGCGGGACTGCACACCGTCGTCACTGACTATGACAACAGCACGCTCTACGGTCCGGACGGCCGGGAGCTGCCCGAGCGCCGCCAAGAGGCGATCGAGGAGGAGTTCGACGCCCTCCTGGCGAGCCTCCGCCGGCTTCGCGCCCAGAGGAGCGACGCGCCGGACCGGCCGCTGCAGTCGGCAATCGATGAGGTGACCGCGGGGCTCGGGCGCGAGCGCCGGCGCGAGCTCGCCTATGCGGTGAACGTCGAGATCGAACATGACTACGCGGCCGATGCTGCGGAGCTGTCGTTCCGGCATTGGGACCAAGACGACGAGTTTGCCGGGCCGGACGTGTGGTTCCGCGATGGCTACGCCGCCCTCGTGGAACGCCTTGCAGCCGGGGTGCCGGTCGAGCGCGCACGCGTCACCCGCATTGCGTGGGGCGCGACGGGGGTAGAACTGACAACGACCGCCGGCGAGCGGCGCGCCGCGGTCGCGATCGTGACCGTTCCGCTCGGCGTTCTCCGAGCGGGGACGCTCACGTTCACTCCCCCATTGCCGGCAGCGCACGCCGCCGCTCTGCGCCGGCTCGGGGTCGGGGCGCTGGAACGGGTGGCGCTCCTCTTCCCGCGCGTGTTCTGGGAGGAAGGCTACGACCGGTTCGGCTGGATGGGGCCGCAGCCGGGGCTGTGGGCGGAGTGGTACAGCTTGGCTGCCGCGACCGGAGCGCCGATCGTGGTCGGGTTCAATGCAGGCCGTGTCGCGCGGGAGCTCGCCGCGCGCTCAGACGAAGAGATCGTCGCCTCGGCGCTCGCCGCGCTCCGCACCCTGTTCGGGCGCGGGGTACCGGCGCCCCGGAGCGCCTTCGTCACGCGCTGGCTGACGGACCCGCTCGCCGGCGGCGCCTATTCTCACCTTCCGCCCGGCGCGAGCGGGGACGACTACGATACTCTCGCGACGCCGCCGTCCGACTGCCTCATCCTCGCGGGCGAGCATACCAGCCGCGCCTATCCCGGCACGGTGCATGGCGCCTATCTCAGCGGTGAGCGAGCGGCGCGCGACGCCTTGGCGTCGCTGGGGAGGATCCGCTAGCCTGAGCTCATGCGCGGCGGACGGCATGGCGATGGATGACTTCGACGGCCGGCGCTGGATTTGGCTTGCCGTCGCGCTTGGCCTCGCGGCGGTTGTCTGCGTCTGCGTCAGCGCTGCGGGGCTGGCGGTGTACCAAACTGGCGGTCTCGCTCGGCTGGGCACGGCGCGGCTGACACCGACCCCTCCCCCAGCCCGTCCGCCGGCGCAGCCAACGCCGACCCCGTTCACGGAGCGGCTCCAGCTCGTCGGCACTCCCCTGCTCGCCCGCAGCAGCGGCGGGGTGCAGGTGAGCGGGCTTATTCGTAACCCAGAACCGGTTGCTCGCTCTGCTGTCCTGACGGCCACCCTCTACGACGCGGGCGGCCGGGTGGTCGGCGCAGCCGTCGGCGCCGTGCTGAATGTCCAGCCGAACGATACCAAGCCGTATACGCTCTATAGCGAGGCGGCTCCGGCCGAGGTTGCGCGCGCGCACGTTGTCGTTGCCAGCCGACTGCCGGCAAGCGCCCGCGCCGGGGAGACGTCCATCACGTTTGAGAACGCGACCGCCCGCGCCGTCGGCACCGGCTTTCAGGTTGAGGCGCGGGCAACAAACACCGACCGCGTTCCCCACCGCTTCACGGCGGTCGCTTCTCTGCTCGATGGGGCAGGCAATCTCGTCGGCATCGCGCGCGGCGCGGCGGCGCTGCCGGCGGGCGGGTCAGCGACCGTCACCCTCACCAGCACGGAACGCCTCCCCGCGTATCAGACGATCCGGGTGCAGGTGGACGTGCTCGACGAGTGAGCGGCGCCTTCAGTTCGGCCGGGGGAGAGGGCGCTGATCGCGCTGCCGTGCCGCCATCCGCCGCGGCAGCGGTCGGCGCTGAGCGGGGGTGTCGGCGCGATAGTCGGGGATCGGGTCGAGGCCGACATGATGGGCGAGCTTTTTGTCGACCAGCCGCGAACTGAGGCGCGGCTCGAGGTCTTCGGGGCGGCAGTTTGTCGTGAAGACGGTCGGCAGCTTGGCGTTATAGCGGTAGTTGATGATCTGATAAAGCTTTTCTTCCGCCCAGGGGCTCGACGAGTGTGCGCCGAGGTCATCGAGGATGAGCAGCGGCGCCGTGCGCACGGTCTCGAAGAGCCCGTCATAGCGCACTGGGCTGTCGGGCGCGAAGGTCGAGCGCAGATGGTCGAGCAGGTCCGGAACGACTGCGAAGTAGACCGGCTTGCCGGCGGCGATGCGGGCGTTGGCGATGGCGGCAGCGAGATGGGTCTTGCCTGTGCCGCAGGGGCCGGTGAGGAGGAGCCACCCCTCCGGCTGCTCGGCGAACCGTTTTGCGCTGACGAACGCGGCCTCCAGCCGGCTGCGCTGGTCGGCGGTAGTGAGGTCGGCACGGGCGGCGTCGAAGGTCTCAAACGTCATCTCGCGCAGCAGTTCAAGCGCCATCGCCCCAACGCGCTGAAAAAGTGGGGACTGGCTGCCCTCGAGCTCGATGACAGCCGATATCTCTTCGTCGGTCAGCCGAACGCGCAGGCGCTCCGGGAGAGCGTCGATCGGAGTAGCGAGCGTGAAGACGGTCGGCCGCTTGGCGTTGTAGCGGCGGTTGACAATCTGAAACAGCTTCTCCTGCGCCCATTCTGAACTGGTGGTTGCGCCAAAATCGTCCAAAATCAGCAGCGGCGACTGACAGACTTGGTCAAACAGGTCATCGAAGCGGATGTCGGCGCCGGGCGCGAAAGTGGAGCGCAGGTAGTCGAGAAGGTCGGCGACGACGAGAAAGAGCGCCGGCTCGCCGCGGTCGATCACGGCGTTGGCGATCGCGGCGGCAAGATGGGTCTTGCCGCACCCTGGGACGCCCGTCAGAACAAGCCAGCCCTCGGGACGCTCCGCGAACGCCTTCGCTTGCTCCACCGCGAGGCGGTACTGCTCGGGGAAGCGACCGTAGCGCCCTTCGGGCCGGAGGGTGGCGAAGGTTTTGCTGCTCAGCGCGCCGAGCATCGCTTGCTGGCGCAGCACCTCACGGCGGTGAGCGGCGAACCGCTCCTCCTGACAGCGGCATAGAATGGCGCGTCCAAACTCGGGGTGGCCGAGCGGCACGTCGAGCCGGACATAGCCGGCGTCGAGACAGATGGGACATGCGGGCTCAGCGGGGTCGGCGGGAGACGGGGCCGTCTGAGCGGAAGTAGCGCTCCCAGCCTTCTGGCGCAGGATCCGCGCTAAGGGCTCCATCGCGTTTCCCCTCCACCCGCCAGCGCTCGAGGATGCGCGCAATGTAGCGCCAGTTCCGGCGGTTCATCGTCGCTGCCAGCCGGAAGGCATCCTCGATCCAGTCGGCGGGATACTCTTCTTCGGCGGCCTGCAGCTCCTCGGCGACAAGCGGGGTCAGCAGGCCGATGTTCTGTTCATACAGCTGATAGATCGTAGGACGCGGCGCGCTGGTCGGCGTCTCCGTGCGCGAGGCGCGCGTTTGCCCGATGTTCAGTTCGCCGCGCTCGAGCTGGGCAACGATCGCCCGGTCGCGATCGCTATTGAGAAAGAAGAGGGGCTCCTCTCCGTCCGCACGGCCGACGACGACTTCGATCAGGACGCCGCGCCGAACCGCAAGCCGCAGCGCGCGCCGCAGTTCTTGAAGCGGCGGTCCCGAGGCAGCGAGGCTGGCGAGCAGCGTCCGGTCGGTTTCGAGCTCCGAGCGGCTGACGAACTTCGGAAAGACTTTCTTCTCGGCAAGCCGCCAGATCACGTGGAGCGTGACTTTCAGCTCCGCAAGGTCGGAGATGGCGGGCACGAGATCGCGGAAGACAGTGACCGGCGTCGGGATTACGCGGTCACCGCGCGAAAAGCCGGCGAACGGAGCGCTACCGGTCGTCGCGGACATTGAGGTTGACAAACTTCGTCGTCTTCTCGAACCAGAGCAGACTGATCTGGCCGGTCGGACCGTTCCGATGCTTGGCGACGATGACGTCGACGATCCCGCGGGGATACGGCTTGGTCGGGAAGCGTTTCTCCCATTCTTTCTCGGTGTAGTAGACGTCGTCGCGGTAGAGAAAGAGGACGACGTCGGCATCTTGCTCGATCGACCCCGACTCGCGGAGGTCAGACAGCATCGGGATGTGCGGAGAGCGCGACTCGACGGCGCGCGAGAGCTGAGAAAGCGCGAGGACGGGCACGTTCAGTTCACGCGCGAGCGCCTTCAGCGAGCGGGAGATCTCCCCGATCTCCTGCACCCGATTGTCATGGCCCGAGCCATGGAGCAGCTGGAGGTAATCGACGATAACGAGGTCGAGCGGATGCTCGGCGTGGAGACGGCGCAGCTTTGCGCGCAGTTCGGCGATCCGCGCGGCGGGCGTGTCGTCGATAAAGATGTTCAGCTCGGAGAGCGTCGCGATCGCCTCCATCAGGCGCGCCTGCTCCGCATCGGAGAGCTGATCGAGGCGGATGCGGCGCGAGTCGATCCCAGACTCGCTGGCGAGCAGCCGGTTGGCCAGCTGGTCGCTCGACATCTCGAGCGACGAGATAGCAACCGTTGCGCCTTGGCTGCGCGCGGCGTTGAGGGCCACGTTGAGAGCGAAGCTCGATTTGCCCATGCCTGGTCGGGCGGCAAGCACGATAAGGTCAGACCGCTTCAGCCCGCCAAGCAGCCGGTCGAGGTCGATAAAGCCGGTCTTGACGGATTCAACGAGGGTCTCGCTCTCGGGGACGGCGATCCGTCCTTCGAACAGTTCGTCGAGGATGTCGCGCAGGTGGACAAAACCGCGGCGGGGGCGCGTGACGCGCAGGCTGTAGACTAACTCCTCTACTTCCGCTATCGCCCGGTCGATGTCGGCCCCGGCTTGATAGCCGATAGCGGCGATCTGGCCGCCGATTGCGATCATGCGGCGCTGGATTGCAGTCCGCTTGACAATCCCCGCGTAGTACTCGGCGTGGAGCGAGGTCGGCGTTTCCGCGATCATCTGGGCGAGGTAGACCGGGCCTCCTGCCTCCTCAAGCCGGTTGCGGTCCTCGAGCTCGCGGGCGACCGTCACGAGGTCGATTTTGGCTTGGCGGTCGAAGAGGGCGAGTACAGCCTCGTAGATCCACCGATGGCGGTCATAGAAGAAATCCTCGGGCTCGATCAGCGCCTGCAGCCGAGGAAGGATGTCAGGGTCGACAAGGATGCTGCCGATGACCGCCTGTTCGGCAGCTTGATCGTTCGGCGGCAGCCGGTCTACTGCGGGGTCGTTGATCAGCATTGCGCTCCTTGTCGCCGACTCCGCCAGCGATCGGGCTGCGCGCCCGCCTAGGCGGAGGTGGAGGCGGTTTCGAGGCTGACGATCACGACCTTCAGCGTCGGGAGAAGGTCGCGCCGCAGCCGAATAGTCACCTGATGCTCACCGAGGCGCCGGATCGGCTCATCCAGTTCAATCAGCCGGCGGTCGACTGTGACGCCGTGCTGGCGGTGGAGCGCTTCGGCGATGTCAGCAGCGGTGATCGACCCGTACAGCCGCCCTTCGACCCCGGCGCGCGCGGGGATCGTCACCGTCGTCTCGCTCAGCCGCGCGGCGAGAGCGCGCAGCTCCTCGCTCTCTTTCGCCGCGCGCTTCTTCTCCTGCTCAATCGCTGCTGCGTGCTGCTTCAGCATTGCGCTGCTGGCAGCAACGGCAAGCCCTTTCGGCAGGAGGTAGTTGCGCGCGAAGCCGTCCGCGACGTCCTTCACCTCGCCCGGCTGGGCGACATTCTCAACTTCTTTCAGAAACAGCACTTTCATCGTTTGGGTCCAGCTGGTACATTCCGCGCGCTGCCCGCCAGGCGCGCGGTGAGCAGATCATGACGGCCGCGCGTCGCCGGGCGGCGTCGCCATGCTCGACCGATTATACGGGCGGGCATTCGAGCCCTACAAGCAGCTAACTTGCTTGCGTCTCTAGTCGTCGTCGGGGATCGGCGCCGGCACCGTCTCGGGCTGCGGCGTCTCCCGCGGAGGGGGCGCGCTCGGGGCCGGAGGAATACTGACGAGCGGCAGCGACCGGTCGAGGCCGCGATCGCGGCGGGGAGGGGCGGGAAACGAGTCGATCGTATGGCGGAACGCCTCGACGATCGCAATATCGTCCTCGCTCGTGACGGGAACACACACTGCCGCGACGCTCGCATCGCGCAGCGAGACCAGCTGGTCCGGCGCGAAGTCGGCATCGACCGTGACGATGAGCGGCCGAGCGCTCAGCGCGCCAAGCCGGAGATAGTTGAGCAGTTCGTCGACCGACAGCCGCTTGCCGACCGTCTCTTCGACGAGGACAACGTCGACCGGCAGAACAGAGATGGCGCGCAGGCTGCCGTCCGGCGTGTCGAGCGGCAAGCGGAGCACTTTCGCACCCTCCTCCATCCGCAGGGCGACTGCGTCGGCGCCAAGGCCGATCACGACGAAGTCGGCGCCGAGCGCTTTCAGGTCGGGCAGCTGAGCAGCGCGGTTGCCAGCATTGATGCCGACGACAGCCCCGATCTCGGCAATCTCCTCGGCGGTCGCTGCGGACGCGTCGATAATCAGCGCGTCGACCAAGGGCGCGACCGCTTTTCCAAGGTGGGTCTGCTCGCCGAGGGCGGCCAGCAGACCGATACCCGGCGCTTTCGGCTTTGGGCCGCCGACGGCAAAGCCGATCCGGGGAGGAACGCCGCGCGCAGCGGCACGCAGCTTTTCAATTAATTTGCTCATCGTTCCCTGCTTTTGCGCGGCAGGAACACCCTGCCGAGATGACGGTATCGCCCAGCCGCGGAGGAGCGCCCCTGCTGCGCGCATTCCCAGTCGGCGGAGCTCTTCCGGAGTAGCCGACGCAGCGCTCGCCCGTCCGACGCAACAACCTGCGCGCGCTGTTTCGAGGGATGCGCCGCTGTCCGCGCCTTGCGGCAGCGCAACGGCCATCCATCGTGCCTGCGGGAGAACCGCTGTCGCTCCGCGCCTCAGGGGCAGAGGACTCGCGGACGGCAGCATGCGCCCTGCGCTCCCCCGCCGGCCGCCAACTTGCCCGCGCCGCTGCTCCGGGCGCGCTCGGCGCAACCTCGCGGCTGAGCGCAGCCGCGTCCTCTCCGCGCCGGCTTGGGTGCATCCCGCGCGCTGCCTGCGCTCTTTCCGCCTCAGTGTACCAAGGAAGCAGCGGCTTGGAAAGCCCGCTCAGTTCGGACGGAGAAGGACCGCATACAGGACGGCGGCGAGCCCAAGACCGCCGACAATGCCGCCGCAAAGGCCGATCATCATGCCGATAGTCAGGATGCTCGCCACCAGCGGCGCGCGCGATGCCGGTGTCGGCGCCGCTTGCGGTGACCCGGCAGGCGGAACGAGGTTCGCGCTCTCGCTCGGCGGCGCTGAAGAAGGAATGTCCTCCTCCGGCGCATCCGCCGGGGCGCCAGCGGCGGGTGCCGGCGGCGCCTCGCTGGCGACGAGCGTGAACACTCCGCCCTCGTGCTCGATGAGGTAGCGCTGACCACACTGAGGGCAGCTCAATCCCACATCGTACTCATCGAAAACAAGCGGCGTCCGGCAGCCGAAGCAGGGGACACGCATCCGCGCCATTGCGTCCTCCCGCGCGAACTGTAGCCGATTGGCGGCGCGCTCGGAACCGGTTCGGCTGCGGCAACGGGGGCGCAGTTGCGTCGCCGCCGCTCTCCTGCGTACCCTGTCGTTGTGGGCGACGGCGAGCTGACGAGCGACGAGGTGGCGCTGATCCGGGCGCTGCGCCGCTACCTTGCTCTCAACGACCCGCTCGGGGAGCGGGCGACCCTCCCGACGATCGTGCGCTATATGGCGCTCCTCGAGGCCGATGACGCTGCGGCGCAGCGCGGCGAGCGGTGGAACGCGCTCGCCTACCGCCTTCAACGGCGCGGCCTCGAGAAGCAGTCGCTCCTGAGCCGGCTGGTGACCGCTGCTGTCGTCTTCGCCCTCCTCTTCGCGGCGGCGGTTGCTGCTGTCTCCGCGTGGCGCGATGTCCAGCGGATTCTGCCGGCGGTGCAGTCGGTCGTTCGCGCAGCGACGAGCCCGGATTTCTCGAAAGTTGAGACGAGCCTGCTGCTGCCTGATCTAGGGCGCGGGCGGCTCGCGCCCGACCCGCAGGGAGCGTTCGCTCCCGTCGTCGACGACACGCGCCGCCGTGCCGAGCTTCGCCTCGACGATGTCCGCAGTGCTGTCACGAGCGCGGTGACCCATGCTGTTGGGGCATGCGCTGCCGGCTTCGGCGCAATTGTGGTCGGAGTGGTCCAGCCACACGACCGGCTGCGGCGCTGGCTGCTGCCGCTTGTCGGCGGGGCGCTCCTGCGCGTTGGCCCGGGGCAGGCAGGGCGCTGACCGCGGCGGCTCCGCTACACGAACGTAAACACGGCGCTAACACGCGCTTACACCCTCCTAACACACGGCTCATCTTTCTCTTCTACCGTCCCGACGGTTGGGTCCAGCCCGATCGAGAGATCGAAAGAAGGAGATTCGTCGTGGCCGATCGAGATACCTCCATTGGCACTCCCGATCACGGCTCTGGAGAGCTGTGGAGCGATGTCCTCAATCGCTATTTGAGCCGGCGCGGCTTCCTGAAAGCAGGCGCAGCAGCAGGGGCGGCAGCCGCGGCGGCGCGCCTCGCTGGTGATGTGCCGGCAGCGAGCGCCGTCGGTTTGGACTTTACGCCTATCCAAGGCGACCCGCCCGATGCGGACCGCATGGTGGTGGCGCCGGGCTATCGCATGCAGGTGCTGATCCGCTGGGGCGACCCGATTCTGCCCGGCACCGAGCCGTGGAGCCCGGAGCGCCAGAGCGCGGCGCTGCAGGCGCGTCAGTTTGGCTACAACTGCGACTTCATCGGCTACCTCCCGCTGCCCTACGGCTCGGCCAATCCGAACCGCGGGCTGCTGGTGGTCAACCACGAATACACCAACCCTGAGCTGATGTTCGCTAACTTCTCGCTGTCGCGGTTGACGAAGGAGCAGGCCGACATTCAGATGGCTGCTCATGGCATCTCGGTCGTTGAAGTTGAGCGTCTCCGCGACGGCACGTGGCGGTATGTGCCGAACTCGCCCTTCAACCGGCGCATTACGGCGTCCACGCCGATCCAGCTGACGGGTCCAGCGGCGGGACATCCTTGGCTGGTCACCAGCGACGACCCGCTGGGCGCGTGGGTGCTCGGCACGCTGAACAACTGCGCCGGCGGCAAGACCCCGTGGGGCACGGTGCTCTCCGGCGAGGAGAACTTCAACGGCTACTTCGACAACGCTGGCCGGCTGCCGGCGAGCGACCCGCGGCGCACCAGCATGAACCGCTATGGCATCCCGACCGGACTGGGACGCTACCAGTGGAGCCGGTATCACGACCGCTTCGATGTCGGCAAGGAGCCGAACGAGAGCTTCAAGTTCGGGTGGGTCGTGGAGATCGACCCCTACGATCCCACCTCGACCCCGAAGAAGCGAACCGCACTCGGCCGACGGAAGAATGAGGCGGCGACCTTTGCGATGAACCCGGATGGCCGCTTGGCGTTCTACATCGGAGACGACGAGCGCTTCGATTACGCCTATAAGTTCGTGCCGGAGGGCCGCTTCAACCCGTATAACCGCGCGGCCAATATGGACCTGCTCGATCGAGGGACGCTCTACGTCGCGAAGTTCAACGATGACGGCACTGGCGAATGGATCCCGCTCGTCTGGGGGCAAGGGCCGCTGACGCCGGAAAATGGGTTCGGCTCGCAGGCTGACATTCTGATCAACACCCGCCTCGCCGGGGATGCCGTCGGCGCGACGAAGATGGATCGCCCGGAAGACTTCGAGTGGAACCCGGTCAACGGCAAGATCTATCTCGTCCTTACGAACAACAGCGACCGCGGCGCTCCTGGGCGGCCGGGACCGGATGCAGCCAACCCGCGTCCCAACAACCGCGCAGGCCACATCATCGAGATCACCGAAGCGAACAACGACGTGACGGCGACGCGGTTTACGTGGAACATCTTCATCCTGGCTGGTCCGCCCAGCGACCCGACGAGCTACTACGCGGGGTACCCCAAAGACCGGGTAAGCACGCTCGGCGCGCCGGACAACATCACCTTCGATCAGTTCGGCAACATGTGGGTGGCGACCGACGGGGCGCCTTCGGCAGTGCGGATCAACGACGGCCTCTTCGCAGTGCCGACCGAAGGGAGCGAGCGCGGGCACCTGCAGCAGTTCTACAGCACAGTTGCCGGTGCCGAGGTGTGCGGACCGGAGTTCAACACCGACGGCACGACGCTCTTCCTTGCCGTTCAGCACCCGGGCGAAGACGGCACCGTCGAGAACCCGATCAGCACGTGGCCCGATGGCCTGCCCTATCCGCGGCCGTCGGTCATCGCCATCACCGCTGAGAACGGCGGCCGCATCGGCATGGCAGGCAGCACCGGCCGTCGCCCCGCGTCCCAGCCGAGCGGCGGCGGCTTGAGCGACCTCTTCCGCAGCCTCCTGCCCTAACTCCTGCCTCCTCCGACGCGCCCCGCTTCAGCTGCCGGGCTGGAGCGGGGCGCTCGGCTTCACTCCCGCCGCGGCTGTCGGGGCGGGAAGCGGCGGCATCCCTGCCGCGCCGCCGACGCGGAACGCGGCGCGGCTCACTTTGCCCTCGGGCGGCAAGTCGTGCCACGCTCCATCGTGCTGATAGACGATGCCGCTGATCCGCCACTCACCTGTCGCCGGCGTGGCGAGCAGAAGCGAGACGACGCGCTCCTCTCCCGGTTTGAGCGAGAGCTGCCGCTGGAGCTGATCAAACGGCTTGCCATCCGGCCGCACGCCGCGGATCCCGATCGCCTCGAAATGGATCGGCGCGGTGCCGTCGTTCTTCACGCCGAACGTGACGACAGCGCTCGACCAGCTGCCTCCGGCGCCCGAGGTAAGCACAACGAGGTCGCCGCTCTGCTTTGGGGCTGCCTTGCCGGCCGGCGGCGTTGCGCTCACAGCCGGGGTTGGGGTGGCAGGCGCTTGGCCGCCGTTGGTCAACACGCCCGAGCCGCCGAGGATTTCAATCGCGCGCGGAAAGTCGACCAAGGCGCGCATGCCGGCAGCGACTTCGCTCGTCTTGTAGAGCCGGTTCTTCCCCTTCGGCGTGCCGTCGGCGTAGAAGTAGATCGGGTTGGTGTCCCAGTGGTTCGGGTCATACACCGTCAGCCATTGGCCGTCGGCGGAGACCCCCTTGACGATGATCGAGTGCGCTCCCGCGTAGGTGGAATAGCGTCCGGTGCGTTCCCGCGGCGAGGACCGCGCCTGGCCGGCGTCGGTGCCGATCGAAATTGCGCCCATCATCAGGCCGACGATGACGATCCGGCCGCGCCGAACGGCGGCGATCACCTGATCGATGTTGTCGATATCGCTAGTCGGGACCCCCCAATAGCGGAGCGCTTTCTTGGCATCGGCGCTCGTGGTCGGCCCGCTGCGCCCGATGACAGCCCGGACGTCTTGGATCGGGATGCGCAGCCCGCCGCGCGCGAACTGAATGGCCATCGCCGTCGTCGTCACCTCGCAGTTCTGCAGCGCGTCTGGTCCGGAGTCGGGCTCGCCTTGGTAGCGGTACCACTCGAACGGGACGGCGATCTCTGCTGCGCCCGCCGGCTCGGCATGGAACGGGCCGAACGCAAACGCCGCCAACACAACGCAGAGCATGACGAACAGCGTGCCGCGCGGCGGCCACCGCCGCACGGGGCTCGCCCGCTTCGCTGCGGTGGGGAGCGGACGAGGCGAGGGGGGCGCGGCCGTCTCGCGGGCGGGAAGTTCACGGCGCGAACTCCGCGGCGGGCAGCGCTCGCCGCGGTAGGAGAGAAGCAGCGTGAGGCGCGATCGATCGCGAGACACCGCCGGCGAGTCTAGCAAGCCTGCTTCCCTGCTTCAGCGAGATAGCTGCCGCTGGGGGTGAATCTCGCCGGTCGAACCGGCCTAGCGCCGGGCGAACCGCGCCTCGGTCGGGACAGGGCGGGGCCAGCGCGGCGAGGGACGAGGCGTGGGGAGGGGGAAGGTACGCCAGTGGCCGCCGCGGCGGTGCCAGCCTCGCGCAAGCTGCGCAAGCAGGCGGGCGAACAGTCCCAGCCGCCAGAGCGCCCAGACTGCGATCACGCCGCTCGCAACACTGAGGGTGATCCGAAAGCCGAGCCAGAAGGTATCGGGCTCGAACCGCAGCTCGACCACGTGCTCGCCGGGAGGAACCGCAATTCCGCGCATCAGGTAGTTCGCGCGGTAGATTGTGGCCGGAATGCCGTCGATCGTCGCTTTCCAGCCCGGATAGTAGGTATCGGCCACGACCAGGTACTGCTCTTCCGGCGTTCTGACCCGGATCCGGAGATACATATCGCTCGCCTGCTCGAGGCGAACGTCGCTCGGCAGCGGGGGGCGCACCACCGTGGGGATGTTCGGCGGCGCGTCGCCCCGCTCGAAGAGCACTTCGCGTCGCGGGTCGAAGGCGTTCTCGGCCATAAAGTTCAGAATTTCAATCGGGTTCTTGCTGGGAGGCCGAACGATGGCATTGGGAACGAGATAGGCGCGCGGCAAGACACGCAGGTTCTCGAAGATGACGACGTCGGCATCTTCGTAGACCCGCTTCCAGCGGGTCGAGCGTTCGGCAAACAGATGACGCAAAGTGCGCGTCGGCTCGTCGACCAACGACATGCCGACAAGCTGGAGGTCGCCGATCGGGCTGATGTTGCGCGCTTCGACACGCGTGATCCGGGCGCGCCGCCCGAGCGGGAGGTTCGTATAGTAAGCGAGCCCCTCAACAACGCCGGCGGGCGTCTTGTACTCGAAGGCGACCTGGGTCTTATTGTGCTTCACCAGCGGGCGCACGTCGGGGCGGTCGTAGGCGTTTTCGCTGGTATGGACGCCGGCCAGCAGGCGAAACGTCTGGATGGCACCGCGGTCATCAGTCAGCCGGACTTCGAGCACCGGTGTCCCTTGGGGAAGGTCGTGCGAGTTGCGCAGCCGCGAGACGACGCGCAGATCGGTGGCAAGGAACCCTTCAAGCACGAAGTCGATCGAAGCAGAGCCGTTGGCGGTCGACACGGTCGAGAAAAGCGGCCGAGCCGGGTCGAAGGGGGTCGCTTCGAACGAGGGGGTCGGGATGAAGCGGTTGGAGGCGATGACGTAGCGAACGTGGAACGCGTCGAGCAGGTGAGGGTAGCCGATCTCAAGGGCGCCCGTGTACTCCTCATGGCGCCTGAAGCTGAGCGAACTGTAGCCGCCGACCTCCGGGATGTTAAACGCGGCGAGGGTGTTCGGCGCCGTTGTCGCGCCCGGCCGGCTGTAGACACGGCCGGGCGCGGTCGCGAGCTGGTTCTGCAGAAAGCGCACCGGTGCCGACGCCGCTTCGAGAGTGCCGAGCGGGATGGTGGGGTGAAACTGCCAGCCGACAAAGATCAGGTCGACCACGCTGAAGGTGAGCAGCGCCGTCATCCAGAGCCAGCGCAGCGGACGCAGCGCGAGCCAGAGAAAGAGGACAAGGATGGTGAGAAAGAGGAGGATGAGGGCGTAGTTCACCCAGAAACTGGCCGGGTCGAGCGCCGCGGCGAGCCCTGCCCAGACGCGCTCCGCCGTGAGCGCCTCGTCCGGAAGGCGCCGCATGCGGGGCGCAGCAAGGTACTCCTCGACCCACTTCGCCACCGTCGGAGCGCGCGCGGCAACAGCAGCGGCCGCCTCCTCAAGCCGGAAGACGACTTCAAGGGCGAGGAGGAAGACGAAGACAAGCGCGGCATAGAGGGGAACGCGCCACGGCCCTCGCGGCGCTGCTTCCCGCACGAAGAGCGGGCCCGGTCCGCCCGGATTGAACCTCCAGCCGCCCCGGAGATGGCGCTCTAAGAAGCAGAAGCCAGACGCTGCAAGCACCGCGACTGCGAGCGAGAAGACGAGGGCGTAGCGCCCCGGCGCCCGCATCTGGTTGTAGCCGGGAAGCTGATAGATCAGTTCGTGCAGGTTGAAAAAGGGCGCATGCGAGGCCATTCCAATCCAAAGAGCGGTCAGTCCTAGCAGCCCGAAGAAGTAGACGAAGCGGGTGCGGCAGGCGATCAGGGCAACGACTGCCAAGATGAGGGGAGCGATCCCCATATAGAGGCGGGTCTCCCACGATGACCACAGCCCCCAGTAGTAGCCGTCGGGGCTCCGGAAGAAGTAGGGCAGAAGCAAGGTGATGAGATTGACGGGGGTCTGGGGATGGAGCGTGGCAAAGGCGTAATCAACGCCCCCCGCCCGGCGCGAGAATGTTCCAAGCTCGTACAGCGGGAGCAGTTGCACTGCCGCCAGTCCCGCGCCGATCCCTCCGATGAGCAGGCCGCTCCACGCCCACAGCCAAAGCCGCCCGATGACAACGCGCGCCGCTGCCCACAGCCGGTCAAGCTCTTCAAGGGCCAAACGGCGAACCCATCCCTGCTGCCAGTCGCTATGGCCGACGAGCAGCCGCGGCGGCGCGCCCCCGATCGGGCAGAGGAGCCAGCGGAAGGTGCAGTAGGCCGCGATCACGAGGGCGCTCATTAGCGGCACTTGGACATGCACCGCAAGCGACTGCAGGCCAAACGCGGCGCCGGCAAAGGCGAGGTTAATCTGCCGTCTTCCGCCGCTTGCGCGCGCGGCTCGTTCGATGAAGCAGAGAATGAGCGGCAGCCACACTGCTGAGTCCAGGAGGTTCTGATGGTGGATCTGCGCGACGAGAAAGCCTGAGAACATGAAGGTGACGCCGCCGATCACGCTCGCGAGGCGGCTCAGCGCAAGCGCGCGGCAGAGGCAGTAGGTAAAGACCCCGGCGAAGAAGAAATGGACGACGACATTCCAGATGAACGCTTGTCCCGCCGGCAGGAAAAAGCTGAGCAGTACAACGGGGGGATAGAACATCCCCGTCTCGCCATCGGCGAAGATCGGAAAGCCGCCAAAAATATCCGGCGACCAGAGCGGCAGCTCAAACTGCTTCAGTCGGCCGGCGAACCATGCTTGAAGAGGAAAGTAGAAAACGCGCGTGTCCCGCTCGGCGAAGATCTCTCCGCTGAAGATGGCGCGTTGGAAGAACAGGACGGCGAGGAGAAAGAGAAAGGCTGTCGCGAGGAGGTCGTACGACAGAAGGACGTACTTCCGCACACCGCCCCCGAGGTGGTCGTGACGAGGAGTATAGCAAGGAGGCGCTCGCGCAGAAGCGGGATGTGGCGCTGGAATCGTTTGGCCCCGGCGTCTCCGCTCGCCAGGGGCCAAACGGTGAAGGGGGTAGCAGAGGAGGGACGGCGCTTCTGCGCGGCACCCCGCCATCGGTCGCACATGGCGGCGTGCCGCGGGATCTCCTCCCCGCGCTGCGGCTCGCTCCCGCCTGCGGACTGGCAGCCCGCTCTCGGCGGAGTGAGCGACGGCGCGGGGCAGGTCAGCCCGCTCGCGTCTGTCCGAACCTCCCCAACTGGTCGGGGCGTCCGCGGCTGGTCATGGTGACCTCCTGGTGTCCTCCCTGACGGGAACACCGTAGCGCGCTCGGCTCGCCCGCGCGGCTGCCGAATGGGCTGTCTCGCACGGTCCACGTGGAATATCGCGCAGAGGCGATTTGGCCCAGCGAGCGCAGTGAAGAGGGAGGGCAGCCGTACAATGGCTGCGGCGCGCTCCTTCCGGCGCTGCTGCGCGCGGCGCTGAGCGAGCGCGGATGTCAGCGCGGAGAACAGAGCCGCGCCTCGATGGCATGCGGCGCCGCTGCCGTGTCCGGGCGGATGGCGTCAGGCGCGGAGGAGGGCACCCGTGAAGGTGATAGCGCCGATGTCGCATCGCAGTCGGCCGCTGCCCGCTGCGCGCAGCCGGGAGACGTGGACCCTGCTGGCCGCGATCCTCGGCTCGAGCATGGTCTTCCTCGAGAGTACGGTGGTCGCGGTCGCCCTGCCGGCGCTGCAAGCCGACTTCGCGGCAACCCTGACCGACATCCAATGGGTGGTGGCAGCCTTTACTTTGCCGCTCTCGGCCCTTCTCCTCGTCGGCGGCGCGCTGAGCGATCGCTACGGTCGCCGGCGCATGGTTGCGCTCGGCGCGGTGCTCTTTGCGCTTGGCTCGGCCGCAAGCGGTCTTGCTCCGACAATCGGTGCCCTGATCGCAGCGCGGGTGGTCCAGGGAATTGGCGGCGCTGTGCTGGCGCCGGGAGCGCTGGCGATGCTGAGCGCGGGCACGCCGCAGCAGCGTCGCAGCCGGGCGATTGCGCTCTGGTCAGCGGCGACGGGAGGAGCGACTGCGGTTGGGCCGCTGCTGGGGGGCGGGCTGATCGAGCTGCTGTCGTGGCGGGGGGTCTTCTTTCTCAACCTGCCGATCGCGATCGTTGTGGTCGCCATTCTGCTCACTCGTGTTCCGGAAAGCCGCGACGACCGCGCAGCGGGTCGGCTGGACTGGCCAGGAGCTCTCCTCGCCACGCTCGGTCTTGGGGGCGTGGTCTTTGGCCTGATCCGCGCTTCCGCCGAGGACGGTGGAGCGGTGAGCGTCGTTGTGCCGCTGGCGGCCGGCATCGCGACGCTGGTCCTCTTTGTCATGGTCGAAGCGCGGGCTGCGCAGCCGGTGATGCCGCTCGCGCTGTTCCGCTCGCGGGAGTTCTGCGGCGCGAACGCGCTGACCGTGCTGCTGTATGGAGCGGTCAGCGGGGCGCTGTTCTTGCTGCCCTTCACCCTGATCCAAGTGCAGGGATATGCAGCGGCAGAGGCTGGCGCGGCCATTGTGCCCTTCTTCCTCCTTCTGGTCATCGTCTCGCGCTGGGCAGGCGGACTGGTCGAGCGGAGCGGCGCGCAGGTGCCGCTCGTGGCCGGCCCGTCACTCGTCGCGATCGGGCTCGCGCTCTTCGCCCTGCCCGGCATCGGCGGAAGCTACTGGACGACGATCTTCCCTGCCGTCGCCGTGCTCGGCCTCGGCATGGGGATCACCGTGCCGCCGCTGACGATCGTCGTCATGAACTCGGTCGACCACCGCCTAGCGGGGGTTGCGGCCGGCGTGAACAACGCCCTCTCTCGTGCCGCAGGGCTGCTCGCGGTTGTGCTGTTCTCCCTTGTCGTCGCGACCGCGTTCAATGCCGAGCTGGACCGCCGCGTGGCGGCGCTTGCGCCCGCTCCTGAGGCCCGCGCCAGCATCGATGCGCAGCGGCGCAGCCTTGCCGCCGCAACCGTGCCGGCGACTGTTCCCGACGCGCCAGCGCTCAACCGCGCGGTCGACGAGGCGTACCTTGCGGGGTATCGCCTCGCGATGCTGCTGGGCGCGGCGCTCGCGGCCGCAGGCGCCGCCATTGCGCGCCTGACGGTGCGGGGCGCGCCGCCGGCCGTCCAGGCGCTGGAGGAGTGAGCGGCCTCGCCGCTGGGGAAGCGGCCGCTTCCTCCTGCGAGCAATGTCTCCCGCTTCGGCCTCAAGGCGCTGCTGAAATGCCCTTGCGTCCCGAGAGGCAGTCCCGCGTGCTTTGGGAGCGGCGCCTCGCCCGCTGGGTTAGCCAAGATGGCGCAAGAACCAGTCTCGCGTCAGCGTCGCGACCCGCTCAAGCGCGCCGGGCTCGGGAAACAGGTGCGACGCGCCCGGGACGATCGCGAGCCGCGTCTCGCCGCCGAACCGCGGCAGCGCTTGGCGGTTGAGGAGGAGCACCGGCACGTCATGCTCGCCCACGATGAGCAAGGTCGGAACGCGCACGCGGGGCAGCCACTCGTCGGCGAGGTCAGTACGGCCGCCGCGTGAGACAACCGCGCGGACGGCCGGATGGCGGGCAGCGGCGATCAGCGCAACAGCGGCTCCCGTGCTCGCTCCATAGAGACCGACGGGGAGCGCCGACAGGTCGGGCAGGCGAGAGGCGCGCTCGATCGCCGCTTCGAGGCGGCTGGCAAGAAGCTCCATGCTGATCTCGGCATTGGCGCGGGTTTCTTCCTCGGTGAGGAGATCAATCAGCAGGGCGGCGAACGTGCCGCTGGCGAGCGTCTCCGCAACAAAGCGATTGCGCGGGCTCTGTCGGCTGCTTCCCGTGCCGTGAGCAAAGAGGATGAGCCCCTGCGGCTGGGCGGGGCGGAACAGGGTCGCCGCGCGCGGCCCCTCGTCGGTGGAGAGAACGAGCGTCTCTTCGGTCATGTCTCGGCGTTGCGGACAGCCGTTCGAGCGCGGGCGAGGAGGTCGCGCACTTCCTCGTCGGAGACTTGAGTAAAGTCGCGATACCACAAGCCGACGGCGTAGAGGAAGGGCGGGGTCTCGGCGCAGATGACCTCATCGGCGAGAGTGCGGAGGTCGGCGCAGACGTCGGGAGAGCCCACGGGAACGGCGACTACCACCGCCGCCGGCTCGAGGCGGCGGGCGGCCAAAATTGCCGCGCGCATCGTGCTGCCGGTGGCGAGGCCATCGTCGACGAGGATCGCCGTCTTGCCGGCGAAGGTGAGCGGCGGCAGGCCGGCGCGATACAGCTGCTCCCGGCGCGCAAGCTCGCGCTCTTCCCGGGCGGCGACTTGGTCGATGACGCTGGGAGGAATGCGGAGCGATTCGACGACATCCTCGTTCAGCACGCGGACACCGCCGCTCGCCACCGCGCCCATTGCTAATTCCTCGCGGCCCGGCACGCCCAACTTGCGAACGACAAACACGTCGAGGGGGGCGCCGAGCTTGCGCGCCACTTCAAACGCGACTGGCACCCCGCCGCGGGGCAGCCCGAGGACGATCAGATCCGGTCGGCCGGCGTAGTGTCCAAGAGCGGCGGCGAGAACCCGCCCCGCATGTGCCCGATCAGCAAAGCGTGCCATCTCGACCATCGCCTCTCGCTCCCCCGCACTGCCGCAGAACGACGTCAGCGCATTGTGCTCGCTGCTTAGACCATAGCGTGGAGGAGGAGGATTGCGAAAGGATATCGCCCACAGCGTGTAGGATGACGACAGGTCTGCGGAAGCGCCGCAGGCACGAGGGGCGATCGCGCCGACAGGCGGGGCAGGGCTCTTCGGGGGCGGCCTTGTCCTGCTCAGGTGGTGTAGACGCTGTTGAGCGTGACGTACGCTTCGCTCAGGTTGCTGCCCCACGCGGTGGCGCGCTCGGTGCCCTCGCCGAGGTCGATCGCGATCAGCACGTCAGGGCCGTGGAGATGGGCAATCGCCGCAGTCGCATCGAAGGGGCGGGGAGCGCCGGCGGCAAACACCTGCACCGCGCCGATCGCGATCGACAGGCGGTCGGCGTTGACCGGAACCCCGGCATTGCCGATGGCGCCGTAGATGCGGCCCCAGTTCGGGTCGTTGCCGTGCACCGCCGTGGTGACCATGAGGGAGGAGGCAACGGTCCGAGCGATGGCGCGCGCAGCGTGGCGACTTGGCGCGCCGGTGACGCGTACCTCGATCAGTTTCGTCGCGCCTTCGGCGTTGCGGACGATCTCCTTGGCGAGATGCTCGGCGACGGCGCGCAGCGCGGCTTCGAGGGCATCGCCGGCGGGACCGCCAGCGATCGGCGTGCCGCCCGCTTCGCCGTTCGCGAGGACGAGCACCGTATCGTTCGTGCTCATGTCGCCGTCGACGTCGATCATGTTGAACGTGTCATCGACGATCCGGCGGAGCGCCGCCGAGAGCCAGCTCGCGGTTACCGGCGCGTCGGTGGTCAGAAAGGCAAGCATGGTGGCCAGATTGGGGTGGATCATCCCCGCCCCTTTGGCGCAGCCGCCGACTGTCACCGTTCGGCCGTCGATGACGAGGCGCACCGCCCGCTCCTTCGGCCAGCTGTCGGTCGTCATGATCGCGCGCGCGAAGTCATGCCCGCCCTCTGGGGAGAGCGGCACGGCCGGGATGGCGGCACGCACGAGGTCCATGGGCAGCGGAATGCCAATCACGCCGGTGCTGGCGGCAAGCGCTTCAGTTTCGGGAATGCCTAGGCGCGCTGCCGCCAGCCGCGCCATTTCCTGCGCATCATGCAGCCCTGCGGCGCCGGTCGCCGCGTTGGCGTTGCCGCTGTTGACGACAATCGCTCGCGCCGTGCCGCGGGCGACCCGCTCGCGGTTGAGAAGGATGGTCGGCGAGGGGAGGGCGTGGGTGGTGAAGACCGCGGCGGCAGTGGCCGGCACGACACTAGCGAGGATGCCGAGGTCGAGGGCGCCGCTCGGCTTGATTCCGGCGGCGATGCCGCCGGCGATAAATCCGCGGGGGCTGGTGACGCTCCCGTCTGGGATGAGTTCCATCGGTTCACCCTGCGCAGAGCGCGAACGCTATTCTGACTCGGCGCGAACGTCGTGACCGAGCCGGCGGGCGAGCAACTCGGTCGCGGCTTGGATCTGGCGGTGCCAGAGCGAAAAGAGGGTCAGCAGGATCCCGCCGATGACAAACCCAAATACCCATGCCCAAGCGCCGAGCGACTCCGTCTCGGCGCCGAAGAAGTTGGCAAAGATCATGCCGGGGAAGCGCCCAATTGCCGCTCCGACGATCAGGGTCCGCAGCGAGATGCCCGTCAATCCCGCTGCATAGAGCAGGGGGTCGCCGATCGGCAGGGCGAAAATGACGGCCCAGATAGGGACCGAGCGGACCCGATTGAAGCGCTGCACCCACGCGATAACCTGCTCGTCGGCAAACTTGTAGACGATGGGCTTGCCGATAAAGCGACCGAGCATAAGCGCGGTGATCGACCCGAGCGTGCCGCCGAAGAACGTGATGACCAAGCCGCCCCAAAATCCGTACAGATAGCCCGAGACCATTCCGATCGCCTGAGCGGGGATAGGCGCGACGACGATTTGGACAATTTGGAGCGCGATCAGAACGGCTGGCGCGGCCGGGCCAAACGAGACCACCCAATTGCGGAGGAATGTGGCGTCGGACAGGATGAGCCCGATCGTCTCGCGCTGGGAGATGAAGATGGCGAGCAGCGCGATCGCTGCTAGGGCTAAGGCGAGGTTTCGGGGCAGATTCATGGGTACACCGGCAGCCCCTCGAGGCCGAGTGTCTCCGGCCAGCCGAGCATGACATTCATGTTTTGGATCGCTTGACCGGATGCTCCTTTGACAAGGTTGTCGATCGCGCTGAAGACGACAAGGCGCCGCGCGCGCGCATCGACGACAGGATAGAGAAGAGCGCGATTGCTGCCGTATGTCGCCTTCGTCGACGGCGGCGTTTTGCTGACGAACACGAACGGCTCGCGGTCGTACCAGTCGTGGTAGAGGTCGGTAACGCGACGCTGGAGCGCCGGCGGGTCCTCTTCGACCGTGTCGGCGAGCGGCAGATAGCAGCTCGCGAGGATCCCGCGGGTCATCGGCACAAGGTGCGGAATGAAGGTGACCGCGGGGGGGGACGCAGTGAGGGCGGCCAGCTCTTGCACAATCTCCGGGAGATGGCGATGGCCGCTGACGCTGTACGGCGTGACGTTCTCGTTCACCTCACTGTAGTGGTTGGCGAGGGCAAGGCTGCGGCCGCCGCCGGAGATCCCGGATTTGGCGTCGACGATAACATCGGGCTTAGCGATGCCGGCGGCGATGGCGGGAATGACAGCGAGCAGCGCCGCGGTTGGATAGCAGCCCGGGTTGGCGACAAGCCGGGCGCCGGCGATCTCGGCGCGGTGGATCTCTGTCAGCCCGTAGACGGCCTGCGCCAGCAGCGCGGGGCGAGGCGGCGCGACGTTGTACCAGCGCTGATACTCTGCCGGGTCGTGGAGGCGGAAGTCGGCGGCGAGATCGACAACGGGGATGCCGCGATCGATGAAGGGGAGCAGCGCCTCGGCGCTTGCCTTATGGGGCAGGCCGGAGAAGACAAACTCGACATCGTCAGGCAGCTCCGACACGATCGGCAGGTCGAGGCCAGTGAGGCTCTGGAAGACTTCATCGAGCGCTTTCCCGGCGTCGCTGCGCCCAGTGACGGCGTGGAGCGTCACGTGGGGGTGGCGGGCGAGGAGGCGCGCCAGTTCAAGCCCGGCGTAGCCAGTGACATTAAGGATGCCGACGTTCATTGCGCCCCCTCGAGGCCGCTCGTTGCGGTCACCCCAATCTTCGGACAGCGGGAGGTGAGGACACAGGAGGCGCAGCGCGGCCGCCTCGCAAGGCAGACTTGCCGCCCATGCCGGATCAGGCCCATATGAAGGTCGAACACCTCGGCGGGGGAGATGCGTGCTTCAAGCATAGCAGCAATCTGGTCGGGAGACGACCGCTCGGGAACGAGGCCGAGGCGGCGCGCGACCCGTTGAACGTGCGTATCGACGGGGAGTGCCGGGCGTCCGAAGGAGAAAAGCAGGACGCAGCTTGCGGTCTTGCTGCCGACGCCGGGCAGACTGGCGAGCCAGCGCCGCGCTTCGTCAAGCGGGAGGTCGGCGAGAAAGCGCAGGTCGAGCGTGCCGTGCCGCTCCTGGATTGCCGCCAAGGTGCGCTGAATCCGCGCCGCTTTGATCGTCGCCATTCCGCCCGAGCGGATTACCGCCGCCAGTTCCGCGGGAGGAGCGGCAAGCGTTTCCTCCCATGTCGGATAGCGCCCCTTCAGCGCTGCGAAGGCGCGCGCCGCGTTGCGGTCGGAGGTATTCTGCGACAGGATGGTCACGACAAGCTCATCGATCGGGTCGCTCAAGGGCGGACTGCTGCGCCCGTACTGCTCGGCAAGACGGTCGAGGATCCACGGGAGGCGGTCGTCCATGGCGCCGAGACTGTAGCGCATCTGCCCGCTCCGCTGTCGTGCGGCGCGCCGTCGGCCGGCGGGGTCAGTCTGCTGTCGGAGGCGGCCGCGCGCGGAGTAGTCAGCCGGCGCGATCGAGGTTATCATTCTGTTCGCTTCGAGGAGCGCTGCAACGGGCCGTGCCCGCCAGGCTCGAAGCCGTAGTCACTCGCTAACGGCGCTCACGACCTTTTCGTGAAGGAGGGCGTGATGTCTTCCGCCGTCGTCTCCCAGTCGTTCACCGACTACTACGTCGCCGATCTCAGTTTGGCCGAATGGGGGCGCAAAGAGATCGCGATCGCCGAGACGGAGATGCCGGGCTTGATGGCGATCCGCGAGGAGTACGCCGACCTGAAACCGCTGCGCGGCGCGCGGATCGCTGGCAGCTTGCATATGACGATCCAGACCGCGGTCCTGATCGAAACGCTGCAGGCGCTCGGCGCAGAGGTTCGCTGGGCATCCTGCAACATCTTCTCGACGCAGGACCATGCCGCCGCCGCGATCGCCGCCGCCGGCACACCGGTGTTTGCCTACAAAGGCGAGTCGCTCGATGAGTACTGGGAGTTCACCCACCGGATCTTCGACTTCGGCGACGGCCTCTATGCCAACATGATCCTCGATGATGGCGGCGATGCGACGCTGCTCATCCATCTTGGCGCGAAGGCGGAGCGCGACCGCAGCTGCATCTCCCACCCGACGAACGACGAGGAGGCGGCGCTCTTCGCCGCAATCCGCCGCCATCTCGACAAGGACCCGCACTACTATTCGAAGCGGAAGGCTGCGATCCGCGGCGTGACCGAGGAGACGACGACGGGGGTCAAGCGGCTCTATCGGATGCATGCCGAAGGCCAGCTGGGCTTCCCGGCGATCAATGTCAACGACTCGGTGACGAAGTCGAAGTTCGACAATCTGTACGGCTGCCGCGAATCGCTGATCGACGGCATCAAGCGCGCGACCGATGTGATGATCGCGGGCAAGATCGCAGTCGTTTGCGGCTATGGAGATGTGGGGAAAGGCAGCGCAGCAGCGCTCCGTTCACTCTGTGCGCAAGTGTGGGTGACCGAGATCGACCCGATCTGCGCGCTTCAAGCGGCGATGGAAGGGTACCGCGTTGTAACGATGGACTACGCTTGCGACAAGGCGGATATCTTCGTCACCGCCACCGGCAACGTCGATGTGATTACGCACGACCATATGGCGCGGATGAAGAACAACGCCATTGTCTGCAACATCGGCCATTTCGACAGCGAGATCGACGTTGCCAGCTTGCGGAAATACCGCTGGGAGAACATCAAGCCGCAGGTCGACCATGTGATCTTCCCGGATGGCCACCGCATCATCCTGCTAGCTGAAGGGCGATTGGTCAACCTTGGCTGCGGCACCGGCCATCCCAGCTTCGTCATGTCGACCTCCTTCACCAACCAAGTGATTGCGCAGATCGAGCTGTGGACCAACCCCGACAAATACCCGGTCGGCGTCCATGTCCTGCCGAAGCACCTCGATGAGAAGGTGGCGCGGCTGCATCTCAAGAAGCTCGGCGCCGAACTGACCGAACTGACCGATCGGCAGGCGCGCTATATCGGCGTCAACCGCGAAGGCCCCTATAAGCCGGACCATTATCGGTACTAACCGGGGCGCTCCTCGGTTGCGCTGCCGTTGCTCGGCCAGCGGCAGCTGCTTGGAAGAAGGCAGGACGATCGCTAGACTGAAGGCGTGTCGGTGATCGTCTTCTGGCTTGCAGTTGCTGCCGTCGGCATCGCACTCGGAGTAGCGCGTCGCGGCCGACTGGAAGCGCTGCTCGACCTCTCCATTCGCGGCGGTCCGCTTGCGCTCGGCCTGCTCGCGGTGGACCTCGTCGTCTTGCCGCGGCTTGCGCCGCTCTCGCTGCTCGAGCCGGCGCTGCCGTGGGCAGCATTTGCGACGATCGCGGGGCTGCTGGTCATTGCGCTGCTCAACAGAACGGTGTTCCAGCCGCTTCCGCTCTGGCTGCTCGGCATCGGGATGAATGCCGGCTATCTGCTGGCGAACGGCGGGTACGCCTATGTCGTCCGGCCAGCGGCCTTTGCGGCGAGCGTGCCGCTGATCGCGCTGCCGGACTTCGTGGCGGCGCCGTTCCTCGCTGCCTGGCTCCCGCTTCCCGGGGACGGCTGGGTGTCGCCCGGTGATCTTGTCCTTGCTGTCGCCGCGATCTGGGCAGTCCAAGCGGCGATGCGCTCTCGCGCGGCGTGATCGGCCAGCGCGGCCCGTGGCGAGTGCTCGCTCGCCGCGAGGTGTATCGCAACCCCTGGCTTCGGGTCTATGAAGATTCGGTCATTCGCCCCGACGGCCAGCCGGGGATCTACGGCGTGGTCGAGCCGGAGGACAACGCGGCGGTCGTGGCGCTCGACGATGAGGGCCGCGTCGCGCTCATTGCCGAGTTTGTCTACCCGCTCGGGCGGGAGCTGCTGCAGATCCCGAGCGGCGGCGTGCACCCCGGCGAAGACCCGCTCGCGGCCGCCAAGCGCGAGCTGGCGGAGGAGACGGGACTGGCCGCCGAGCGGTGGGTCTCGCTCGGCCGCTTCGCATTCTCGGGCGGCCTCTCGACCCAGATCGGTTATCTGTTCCTTGCTCAGGGCCTCCATCGCGGGCCTGCCCGTCCCGAAGGCACTGAACGGCTGGTCCTGCGCTTTGTCCCTCTCGCCGAAGCGCTTGCCCTCGCTGACCGCAGCGAGATCATCGACTCGCCAAGTCTTGTCGGGCTGTACCGCGCCGCGCGGGTGCTTGGCCGCGAACATCAGCGCGGGGAGTAGCCGCCTCCCGCGGTCGTCTTCCCCGGCGCCGGCGGTGCGAGGCTGCGCGGGGCTTGGAGGACATTCTTCCCAAGATCCCGAGGAAGCGCTGCTCTTCTCAGCCGGCACAGAACATCGTACTGTTTTGGGGAAACACCCCCGACGAAGGAAGCGCTCATGACTCTGACGCGAGATCCCGACGCACCCCCGGAGGCGTCCTTACCGCCTCACGCTCTCGAAGCTTCTGCTGTTCTGGCGGCCTTTGCCAGTTCCCTCGAAGGACTGCGTTCCTCCGAGGCGGAGCGCCGCCGGGCACGCTACGGAGCCAACGTTCTTGCGCCGGCGCGCGGGGACGGGGTTCTGCACATCCTGTGGCGGCAAATCAACAACCCGCTTGTGTTCGTCTTGCTCGGCGCGGCGGCGCTCGCGATTGCGACGGGCAAAGGGATTGATGGCGCGGTCGTGCTCGCCGTTGTCGTCGTCAACGCCATCATCGGCTTTGTCCAAGAGTATCGTGCCGGCAAGGCGATTGCCGCCCTCTCTGCGATGACGCCTGACACGGCGACTGTCCTGCGCGACGGAGAGAAGGTGACTGTGCCCGCCGCTGAGCTCGTGCCCGGCGATATCGTGCTGCTCCAATCGGGCGACCGCGTGCCGGCAGATGTGCGGCTGGTCGTCGAGCGTGGGCTGCGCGTCGAGGAAGCGGCGCTCACGGGCGAGTCGGTGCCGGCCGAGAAAGAGACAGCGCCCCTGCCGCCGGACACGCCGCTCGGTGACCGGCGCAACATGGCGTTTGCCGGCACGTATGTCACCTCAGGCGTTGGGACGGCGGTCGTCGTCGCGACGGGCATGCGCACCGAGCTTGGGCGGATCTCGGCCATGCTTCGCGAGACGACCGAGATCGAAACGCCGCTCACGAAACAGATCGCGGCGGTCAGCCGCTGGATTACGGTCGCGATCCTGATCGTCTCGGCGCTCTTGTTCGCGACGGGGCTGCTGCGCGGCTACCCGGCGGTGGACGCTATCCTCGCGGCGATTACGCTTGCGGTCGGCGCGATCCCGGAAGGACTGCCGGCGGTGATCACGATCGTCCTCGCGATCGGGGTCCGCCGGATGGCCGCGCGCCGCGCGATCGTCCGCCGGCTGGCGGCGGTCGAGACGCTCGGCAGCGCAACCGTCATCTGCTCCGATAAAACCGGCACCCTCACGCGCAACGAGATGATGGTGCAGCACCTTTGGGCGCCGAGCGGCCACTACCGTCTGACCGGCACTGGCTACGCCCCGGAGGGCGCCTTGCTCCATAACGATCAGTCGGTCGCGCCGCCGGACGATGTGGCCGAGCTCGCGCGCGCCGGCGCACTCTGCAGCGACTCGACGGTGCAGCAAAAGGACGGCAAGTGGGTGATCACGGGGGACCCGACCGAGGCCGCGCTCGAGGTCGCCGCGCGGAAGATCCTCGGCGATGTCGCGGCGCTGCGCCGGGATTGGCCGCGGCTCGATGCTATCCCCTTCGAGTCTGAGCGCAAGTTCATGGCGACCCTCCACGCGACACCGAGCGGCGGGCAGGTGATCTACTTGAAGGGGGCGCCCGAAGTCGTTCTGCAGCGGGCGGCGCGGGATGGTGCCGGCGCGCCGCTTGATGCCGCACAGATTGCCGCCCAGGTCGAGGCGTTGGCAGCGCAGGGGCTGCGGGTGCTGGCGCTCGCTGCCAAAGTGCCGGCGGCGCCTCTCGCCGCCCTGAGCGAGGAGGATGTCGCTGGCGGGTTCGTCTTCCTCGGCCTTCAAGGGCTGATCGATCCGCCGCGGCCGGAAGCGATCGCGGCGGTTGCCGCCTGTCACGGCGCAGGGATCACGGTCAAGATGATCACCGGGGACCACGCCAGTACCGCGCTCGCCATCGGCCGGCAGTTAGGGCTGGCCGACGCGGGCGACCGCGCGGTGACTGGCGCCGAACTGGAACGGCTGTCGGATGACGAGATGGTCGACGTCGTTCGGACGGCAAACGTGTTCGCCCGCGTTGCGCCCGAACACAAGCTGCGCCTCGTGCGCGCGCTCCAGCGCCAAGGCGAGGTCGTCGCAATGACGGGCGACGGGGTGAATGATGCGCCCGCGCTCAAGCAGGCGGATATCGGCGTTGCGATGGGCATCACCGGAACGGACGTCTCGAAGGAAGCGGCCGACATCGTCCTCGCCGACGACAACTTCGCCACCATCGCCGCCGCGGTGGAAGAAGGGCGGCGCGCCTACGACAACTTGGTCAAGTCGCTCGCGTTCATCCTGCCGACAAACCTTGCCTTTGCGCTGATCTTCCTCGTCGCGGTCGTCTTCTTCCCCATCGAGGGAGGCAACGCGCTGTTGCCGATGCTGCCGACCCAGCTCCTCTGGATCAATCTCGTCTCGGCGGTGACGCTGGCGCTCCCGCTCGCCGTTGAGGCGATGGAGCCAGATATCATGCGCCGCCCGCCCCGCCGGCCGGACGCGCCGGTCTTCAACCGTTTCGTCGCCTTTCGGACGGTGCTTGTCGCCCTGCTGATCGCGAGCGGAACGCTCGGGCTCTTTCTCGTCCAGTATTTCAGCGAAGTGGGGATCGGGATCGCGCCGGACGTGGCCCTGCGCGAGGCCCAGACAATGGCCGTGACGGCGGTAACGCTGTTCCAGGTCTTCTATCTGCTGCAGTCGCGCTCGCTGCGGGATTCGATCTTCTCGATCGGCCTGTTCAGCAATCCGTGGGTCTACGTCGGCATCGGCGTGCTGCTGGCGCTGCAAGCCGGGTTCATCTACCTGCCGGTGATGAATGTGCTGTTTGGGACGGCGCCGCTCTCGCTGATGAGCCTGCTGGAGGCGGTGCTGGTGGCGTTCCTGATTGTGCCGGTCATCACAGTCGAGAAGGCGATCGCGAGCCGCCTCGCCCGCGAAGCAGCCTGATCACGACGCTTTCGAGCGCGGCGCGTAGAGCTTCAGCTCGCCCCGCCGGAGCCGGTTGCCGACCTTTTGGCGGATCTGCTCAAGGATGGGGAAGTCCCACTCGCCGACAAAGGAGATCGCCGTGCCGGTCCGTCCGGCGCGGGCGGTCCGGCCGATGCGGTGGATGTACTCCTCGACATTGTCGGGCATATCGAAGTTGAAGACGTGGGTGATGCCCTCGACGTCGATGCCGCGCGCCGCAACGTTGGTGGCAACGAGGAGGGGAAGAGAGCCGGCACGGTAGGCATCCATGACGCGGTTGCGCTCGCTTTGCTTCATGCCGCCGTGCAATGCCTGAATAAGGAACCCTTGGTCCCACAGGTCGCGCGTCAAGGTATCGACGCCGCGCTGGGTGCGCCGAAAGATGAGGATGCGCTCATCGCCCGTCATTTCGTCGAGCAGTTCGACGAGCGCGCGCGTTTTGTCGCGTTCGGCCACTTCGTAGTAGATCTGGTCGATCTGCTCAACAACCGGCTGGTCGGGGTCGATCTCCACGAAAACCGGGTCGTTCATGTACCGCCAGACGATCTTGCGGACGAACAGCGGGATCGTCGCTGAGAACAGCCCCGTCTGCCGACTCTTCGGGGTGCGGCGCAGGATCGTCTCGATATCGTCGGCGAAGCCGATGTCGAGCATTTCGTCGCATTCATCGAGGATGACGATGCGGACGTCGCGGAACGTGATCGTTCCGCGGGTGAGGTGGTCGATGATCCGGCCGGGGGTGCCGACGATGACGTGCACCCCCTGGTCGAGGGCATGGATTTGTTTGGCGATCGAGTCGCCGCCGTAGACGGCGAGCACCTTGATGCCGCGGTATTTGCCGATGCGCGTGAGATCGTCGGTTACTTGGCGGGCGAGCTCGCGCGTGGGGACAAGAACCAACGCTTGAACGCCGGGCCGCCGCGGATCGATCTTTTCAGCGATTGGGATGCCGAAGGCGGCAGTCTTGCCGGTGCCCGTCTTGGCGCGGCCGACGACATCGCGGCCTTCGAGAAACGGCGGGATCGCTTCGCGCTGGATCGGGGTCGGAGCGAGGTAGCCCATCTCGCGGAGCGCGCGCGCGACAGGGGCGCTGAGGGTCAGGTCGCCGAAGGTTCCCGTTTGCGGAGCAGAGAGACGATAGTCTGCCGCAGTGAGCGGATGTTCAGGCAAAGCAATCACTTGGTCCTTCCAAGGTCGTTCGGCGCGGCTGAGAGAAGAAAAAAGGGACGAGCCGCCCTGCGCTCGTCCCCCTCGCCGCTCTCGGTTGTGCTCTCATCTTCTTTCAGTATATCGATGCGGCCAAGCATGCTGCAACTATCCGGTTTGGGCAGTTTTTTCTATACTCTCTTGACAAGGAGAGAGGAATGGCCGGCGCAATCCTCGATTTGGCGCTTTTTCCGCTTAACTCGGTGCTCTACCCCGGCGGCCAGATCGCGCTCCATATTTTTGAACCGCGCTACCGCTTGATGATTGGCCGCTGCATCGAGGAGAACCTGCCGTTCGGTGTGGTGCTGATCCGCGAAGGGCAGGAAGTAGGCGAACCGGCAGTCCCGTATGAGGTCGGCACGGTCGCGAGCATCAGCCAGCATGTCAAGAAGCCGGATGGCCGCTACGATTTGACCGCGATTGGGCTAGAGCGGTTTCGAGTCCTGACGATCCTGCAGGAGCGCCCCTATCTCGTGGCGCGCGTCCAGCTCGAGCCCGATCTGGTTGGCCCGGCCGACGAACTCGGCACGCGCGCCAGCGAAGTGCACGGGCTGTTTGAAACCTACGTCGAGCGCTTGCGCGAGATGAGCAATGGCAAGCTCGATGCGATCGAGGTGCCCACGGACCCCGAGGCGCTGGCGTGGTTTGTCGCCGCGACGCTGCCGATCGCGATGACGGAGAAGCAGGCGCTTCTTGAGCAGCCGAGCACGGTCTCCCGCTTGGCTGCTGAGGCGGAGATCCTGCGCCGCGAGCTCACCTTCCTCCGCTTCGGGGCGCTCTCGGTCGAAGATCGCAACCGTCTGATTGCTCGCCCCCGCTCCCTCAACTGACGCTCGGAGCGCGCTGCTGCGCGAGGGCAGCGAGGAAGTCGTCGCTGGTGAGGAGGGTGCCGATGTTGGCGAGGTTCTTGAGCGACGCCTCGTGCAGCGCTTGGCTGAAGCTGGCGACGCAGTCGGTCAGGGTCACGACGTGCCAGCCGCGCATGATGGCGTCGCGGGCGGTGCCTTCGACGACGCCGTTGGTTGCGATCCCGGTGAAGACGAGTGTCTCGATGCCGAGGGCGGTCAAGATCTTCTCGAGCTCTGTCTGATACATCGCCGAATAGCCCCATTTGCGGACGAGATAGTTGGGCGGCGGCAGGTCGGCGACGAGCGCATGGCCGGGCGTGCCGGCACGAAATCCTTCTTCTTCCAGCCAAGGGCGGAGCTGGCGCAGATGGCCAAGCCCCATCGCCTTGCCGTCGAGGTCGGTGAGGACGGTCAGCTGGGTGGCGACGATCGGGATGCGGTGTGTCCGGCAGGCGTTCATTACGCGGGCGATGCGGGGGATGAGCGGCTGCACCGCTGCCACGTCGAAGCCATGCCGGGCGTACGCGCCGTTGGGGTCGCAGAAGTCGCGCTGCATGTCCATCACCATCAAAACCGGCCGTGTCACGGTCATCGTTTCCCCCTCTTCTAAGGGCAGAGTGGCTCAGGCGGCCTGGGCTGCGCCGCCTCGATGCAGATAGCGCCCGGCACCCGGCGTTCCGACCACTGTCCCGTCGCGCATGATCACCTGTCCGCGCAGGATCGTCATCACGGGCCAGCCTTTGAGCGTCCAGCCGTCGTAGAGCGAATAGTCAGCGCTGCTCTGGAAGATGGCGGCGTCGGCGACCTGCTCGCGGTCGAGGTCAATGAGGCAGAGATCGGCGTCGGCCCCGAGGCGAATGCTGCCCTTGGTCGCGCCGAGCCCGAACAGCCGCGCGGGATTGGCCGCCGTCAGCGCAGCGACACGCCCGAGCGAGAGGCCGCGGCGGTGGACGCCCTCGCTCAGCAGCACCGGCAGGATGGAGGCCGTGCCGGGGAAGCCGGCGCTCGCTGTCCAGATCGACCCCGTCTTCTTGGCGCGCCGGCGCGGCACGTGGTCCGAGCCGACGGTGTCGAGCGTGCCGTCAGCGAGCCCTTCCCAGAGGGCATCGATATCGGCGCGGGCGCGCAGCGGCGGGTTCACCTTGCCGAGGGAGCCGAGGGGCGAGTCTTTGGTGTGGGTGAGGTAGTGGGGGCAGGTCTCGGCGGCGATGGGATGGCCGGGGTAGCGGGCGCGCATCCAGCGAACGGCGTCGAGCGCCTCAGCGCCGCTGATGTGGACGAAGTAGACCGGGCAGCCGGTCTGCTTGGCATAGTAGGCTGCGCGCAGGATGCATTCCGCTTCGACGATGGCGGGGCGGGATTCGTCCCACGCGGCGAGGTCATCGCGGCCGGCCGCCTGCAGCTGCGCGCGCAGCTGCCAGACAATCTCGATGTTCTCGGGATGGATGCAGGCGATGGCGCCGGGGTGACGGGCGACTTCCTGAAGGTAGCGGTAGAGGTAGCCGTCGTCCGTTCCGGTGATGCCGAGATAGGCGCCTTCGTCGCCCCGAAAGCTGGTGAAGAACTTGAACGACGCGATGCCGGCCTCGCGGACATAGCGGCCGAGGTCGGCGAGATGCTGGGGCGAGCAGGGCACCGCATGGAAGCCGTAGTCGACGAACGCCATCCGGTCAGCGGCTGCCCGCGCTTCGGCGAAGATGGGAAAGTAATCCTCGCCCGACATCAGATAGGTGAGCACGGTGGTGACGCCGCCGGCGGCCGCCGAGCGCGTTTCTGTCTCCCAGTCGGCGAGCCCCTGACCGAGCCCGATATGGAGGTGCGGGTCGACGAGGCCGGGCAGCACGTACCGCCCGGCGGCATCGATCGTGGTTGCGCCGGTGAGCGTGCCCGGCGCCGCGATCGCGGCGATCCGTCCGTCCGCAATCCCGAGGTCCGCCCGCTGCTCGCTGCCGTCAGGCAGCACGACTGTTCCGCCCGCTACCACGGTGTCGACATGCGTCATCCCGTCCTCCATCGCTTGTTCTGGCGCCCTCCCAGAGGGGGAGGGTCGTGAGCTCGATAGGTGTCCCCGCGGGCACAGCCGTGGGGCAAACGCGGGGTGCCGTCGGCCGGCTGCTCGGCAGAGAGCGGGCCGTGCGTTGGGGCGGATGCTGAGCGGTATGCTCGTGCCGTGCCCGGCGAGCTCGGCGTGGTCGGTCGCCTTGCGCTTCCCGAGCGGGCGGATGAACGCATGCTCGCGCCGGGCAATTGCTAGGTCGCCGCGGCGATAAACAGGCCCGGGCTGCCGAACGGGAGCATGCTCCGGCCGATCTTGCCGCCCAGACCAGCCACCCGGACTGTGCTGGTGCCGTTCGCTTCGGGCTGGCCGCGCAGAGAGCCGGCTTGGGCATCGGCTCGATGCCCGAGGTGGCAGGGTTCTCGAACCGGAGCGCGCCACGGTCGGCGACAACGAACGCGCAGCTAGGCTTTGCGGTCCAGCCGCAGCTGCGCTTCAAGCGACCCGCTTCCCGGTGCCGCTCCGCCATTGCGCCTTCCTCCCGCGCAGTTCTACGTCGCCTCGGCGCGATCGATCAAGCGGCTGCTCGGCGAGACCGTGCGCGCCACGCTGCAGGGTCGGCGATCGCGGATTCCACTCGGTTCTACAAGAAGTTGTGGGAGGAGAGAAAAACGGGCCTAAATAGGCCGCTTGCCTGTTGACAAGAGGGAAAGGACCTGGTATCGTTCTCCCTTGCCATGTGCCAGATATGGCGCTTGGCTGGATAAAAACTGTCAAGATGTGGTCGAGGGTAGCTCGTGCGCTGTCCATTCTGCCATCAAGGCGATAGCCGTGTTATCTCCTCGCGAGAGGGGGCCGGGATGATCCGCCGCCGGCGGGTCTGTCCCTCGTGCGGGCAGCGCTTTACCACCCGCGAATGCCTTGTCCAGCCCACCGTGCTGATCGTGAAGAAAGATGGCCGGCGTGAGCCGTTTGACCGGGACAAGCTCCTGCGCGGCATTCAGCTTGCGTGCACCAAGCGGCCAGTGGCGGCAGAGGCCATTGAGCAAGCGGTCGCGGCAGTGGAAGCGGCCCTCTTCGCGCGCGGCGAAGCAGAACTGCCGAGCAGCCTTGTGGGCGAGCTTGTGCTCGAGCAGTTAGCGCGCCTCGACGCTGTCGCCTATGTCCGCTTCGCCTCGGTCTATCGGCAGTTTCCCGACCTCGCTGCGCTCCAAGCGGAGATCGGCGCGCTGACAGGGGAGCTGCCTGCCCCCACGGCCGGAGCGCTGGCCGCTGCCGGCCAGCGCGCTTCCGCCAGTTCCTAACCTCGCGCAATCCGGAACTCTCTGAGAGAATTGGGGAAGGAGTGTCTATGCCCACTGCTGCGATCGTCCCGAAATGGCCCCGTCCTGCCGAAGAAGGCAGGTGGACCGAAGCAGCGTTGAAAGTGCTGCGGGAGCGCTATCTGCGCAAAGATGCGACGGGGCAGGTGGTCGAAACCCCCGAGGAAGCCTGCTGGCGCGTCGCTTGCGCGATCGCCGAGGCAGAGTATCTCCATGGCGCAGACGACGCGACCGTGCGGGCGAGCGCCGAGCGTTTCTACCGCTTGATGGTGCGCGGGGTGTTTCTGCCGAATTCCCCTACCCTCATGAACGCGGGAAAAGGCAACGGTCTCCAGTATTCGGCCTGCTATGTCCTTCCGGTCGAAGACAGCTTGGAAGGCATCTTCGAGAGCATCAAGCGCGCCGCCATCATCCATAAGTCGGGAGGCGGGACGGGCTTCTCCTTCAGCCGGCTGCGCAGCAAGGATGCCGTCGTCTCGACGACGGGCGGCAAAGCGAGCGGCCCGGTCAGCTTCCTGCGCGTCTTCGACGCTGCCACCGAAGCGGTGAAGCAGGGCGGAACGCGGCGTGGCGCGAACATGGGCATCCTGCGCGTCGACCATCCCGACATCCTCGAATTTATCGACTGCAAGCGGGACGGCGGCATCACGAACTTCAATATCTCAGTCGCCATCACCGACGCCTTCATGAAGGCGCTCGAGAGCGGGAGCGACTACGCCCTGATCGCTCCTGACACGGGCAAGGAAGTGGGGCGCCTCTCGGCGGTCGAGGTCTTCAATCGGCTCGTTGATGCGGCGTGGGCGACGGGCGACCCCGGGGTGGTGTTCATCGACCGGATCAACAACTCGCCCGCCAATCCGACGCCAGCCGTCTGGCAGATCGAGGCGACCAACCCCTGTGTCACGGGGGATACGCTCGTCTACACCGACCGCGGCTTGGAGCGGATGGCAGACCTCGTCGCCTCTGGGCGCGCGGCGGCAGTCGCCGTCGAGGACGGCTTTGCGCCGGCGACCCCGGCGTTCTCCACGGGCGTCAGGCCCGTCTTCCGCCTCCAGACTGTTGAGGGCTATGAGGTGCGGCTGACGGCAGACCATCGCGTGATGACCCGGCGCGGCTGGGTAGCGGCCGCCGATCTCTGCCCGGGCGACGAGATCCGGCTCCTCTCGCATCGCGGCGGCTTCGGAACGGGCGGTTCGCTCACTCTCGGTCGCGTGCTCGGCTGGCTTGTGAGCGAGACGGCGCTCGCCGTCGACCCCGCCATGCTCTCCGTCCTCGGCGAGGCGGAGCGCGAGCAGGCTCCGCGCGCTGCTGAGCGGATGGCCAGCAGCGTCCTCGCCGGGGAAGGCGGACGCCACGGCGAGGACGCTCCGGTCGCCGTGATCGCCGACCGCGACGAGGCGCGCGTCCGTTCGGCGTACCTCTTGCGGCTCGCCGCCGAGCATGGGGTGGTGCCGGGAGCGACGCAGCAGGTGCCCGAGAGCGTGCTGACCGGCGCGGAGGAGATGCAACGCGGCTTTTTGCAGGCGCTCTTCACCGCCGACGGCGACGTCACCGGCCATGCCGAGGGGGTCTCGGTCCGGCTCGTTTCGTCCAGCGATTGCCTGCTGAAAGATGTGCAGCGGCTGCTGCTCAACTTCGGGATCGCGTCGGCGCTCTTTCCCCATCGCGGGCAGGCGGCGGGCCGTCCGCTGCCCGATAGCAGCGGGGAGAGCGCCACTCACGAACTTGTCATCTCGAACGATAACCTTCACCGCTTTGCGAGCAGCATCGGTTTTCTGTCGGACCGCAAGCAGCGCGCACTCAGCAGCCAGCTCGCCGGGCGTCAGCTGCCTCGTGAGCGCTTCTACGCCCGCTTCGCGTCGCTCATCCCCGACGGCATCGAAGAGGTGTACGACCTGACCGAGCCGCGCACGCATTCGTTCGTCGCCAACGGCCTCGTGGTGCACAACTGCGGGGAGCAGCCGCTCGCCCCGAATGAAGCGTGCAATCTCGGCTCGATCAATCTTGCTGCGTTCGTGCGGCCGCCCGCTGACCCGGCCCGTCCTTGGGATGAGCCGCCCGCAAGCCGCATCGCGTGGGAAGAGCTCGAGGCAGTCGTTGCGGACTGTGTTCGGTTCCTTGACGACGTCATCGACGTCAACCCCTACCCGTTGCCTGAAATCGACGCGGCGGTGAAGGCGAACCGGCGCATCGGCCTCGGCGTGATGGGCTGGGCCGACCTGCTGATCGCGCTTGGCGTTCCGTATGACAGCGACGAAGCGCTCGAGCTGGCGGACCGGATCATGCGCACAATCCACGATGCTGGCCACCGGGCGACCGAGCGCCTCGCGGTCGAGCGCGGTCCCTTCCCGAACTGGAGCCGGAGCATCTACGCCAATGGCGCGCCGAAGCGCAACAGCACGGTCACCACGATCGCGCCCACCGGCACCATCAGCATTATCGCCGGCTGCAGCTCCGGCATCGAGCCGCTCTTCGCGCTCGCCTATCGCCACAAGGCGCCGGGACAAAATCGGCTGCTCACCTTCGTCAATCCGGTCGCCGAGGCGGTGCTGAAGGCGCACGGGCTGCTGACTGATGAACTGCGCGAACAGATCGCGCTCCACGGCACAATCGGCGAGATCGAGGGGGTGCCCGAGCGTATCAAGCGCGTCCTCGTCACGGCGCACGAGATTGCGCCTCCAGCCCATGTCCGGATGCAGGCGGCGTGGCAGCGCTGGACGGATAACGCCGTGAGCAAGACGATCAACTTGCCGCATGAGGCGACCCGTGCCGATGTCGCGTCGGCGTACCGCCTCGCTTATGAGCTGGGCTGCCTCGGCATCACAGTCTTCCGCGATGGCTGCAAGGGCGAAGCAGCGCAAGTGCTCCACGTCGGCAGCGCCGAGAAGAAGCCGGCCGAAGCCGCGCCGAGCGAGGCCGAGCAGGCAAAGGCGCTCACCGCCCAAGCGGAGGCGCTCTGGGGACTGGGCGTGCCGGCGGGCAAGAGCGGCATCCGCCCGCGGCCGAGCGTCGTTGCCGGCTACACGCGGCAGATCGTCGCTCCTGAGGGGAAGGTGAACGTCACCCTCAACAGCGATGAGTACGGCCTGTACGAGGTGTTCATCAACGTCGGCAAGGCCGGCAGCGATATCGCCGCGCTCGCCGAAGCGCTAGGCCGCCTCGTCAGCCTCACCCTGCGGATGGCCAGTCCGCTGCCGCCGAACGAGCGCGCGCGCGAGGTGGCCAACCAGCTTCGCGGCATCGGCGGGAGCCGCTCCGTTGGCCTCGGGCCTAATCAAGTGCGCTCGCTTCCCGATGCGGTCGCGAAGGCGATCGAACTGCATCTCGGCGAGGAGCGTCCGGTTCCGGTCGTGCCGGAGACGCGGCCCGTTGCCGCGGCGCGTCTCGGCGGCAACGGCGCGGCGGCCCCCGGCAACGGCCACGCCGCCGAAGCCGCGCAGGCACAAGCGGCGGTCGCCGTCCACGTGAAGGCGACGGGCAATCTCTGCCCCGAGTGTGGCTGCAGCACGCTCTTCATGATGGAAGGCTGCAAGAAGTGTGAGGCGTGCGGCTACACGGAGTGCTGAGGCGCTCCCTGTCCGGGAGGCTGGCCCGCTCCCGCGAGCGGGCCAGCGCTGTTTAGCGGGGCGGCCGGTAAGGAGTGGTCGGCGTGCGGGTCGGCGTCGGAGTGGCGGGGCGAGGCGTCGGCGTCGCCGTCCGCGTTGCGGTCGGGGTCGGAGGCGGCGCGTAGCCGAGCGGGGAGGTGGCAAGCGGCGCGTTCTTCAGGCCGAGCGGCAGGACGACACGGTTGCCCGGCGGAGCAGGATACGTCGGCCCTCCATAGGGCCCGGAAAATGGCGCCGCAACGACGAGCGGCAGTGCGGAGCCGGTTGTCAGGCCGACGACGACCAGCACGCTGCTGACCGCGATCGCCGTCCATCCCGCTGCTCGCTGACAAGCCCATCGAAGCATCGGTCCTCTCCACGGTGGCTCTCCTCATCTCTTCGTCTTAAGAGCGGAGGGCTCACTAGGGCCGTTCGGCCCTAGTCCTTAGCTAGGCGGTGCTGCTGGCGCTGAGCGAGCCTCTTGCAGCCGGCATCGCGACGATCTACGATTGTTCTGCATACACGCGGCGGGACGGCTGAGGGCTTTTGTTCTCAGTCGTTTTTCTATTGCAACTGCAACGACGCAGCTGCCGTTGTGGAAGGAGCCGGCCATGGTCGACAAGCCCGTCTTTCTCACCCCGGAGGGACGCGCGAAGCTCGAGGCGGAGCTCGAATATCTCCGGCGCGAGAAGCGTCGCCAGATTAGCGAACGGATCAGCGAGTCGAAGGAGATCGGCGGCTTCGGGGACAATGCCGACCTCGACGATGCGCGCAACGAGCAGGTGATCGTCGAGACGCGCATTCAGCAGCTCGAGCGGATGCTGCGCGCTGCCACCATCATCAAGGAGCACGACCCAAGTACGGGCATCGTCCAGATCGGCTCGACGGTCACGGTCGTTTCCGATGATGGCGAAGAGGAGCGCTACACCATCGTCGGCAGCGCCGAGGCGAACCCGCGGGCAGGAAAAATTTCCAACGAATCTCCCGTCGGCCATGCTCTGCTCGGGCGCAAAGTGGGCGAAGTCGTCCAAGTGATGACCCCCTCGGGAGTAGAGCGGCTGACGATCCGGCGGATCGAGTGAGGAGGCATCGGCTACACTGACCGCGGATCCCCGTATCCGTCATCCTGTTCACGGCAGCGAGCAGCTGCGAAACGAGCCAGATGTCTGACGTTGCAGAACAGATCGCCCAGCGGCGGGCGAAGGTCGCCGCAATCCGCGCGGGAGGCGGCAACCCCTATCCTGCTCGCTTCCGGCGCACCCACACCGCCGCCGAAGCAGTTGCCGCTTTCGAGGCCGACCCCGACGCCCTCATTCCGGTGACAGTCGCCGGCCGGCTCATCTCAAAGCGCGTGATGGGCAAGGCGACCTTTGCCCATCTCCAAGATTGGTCCGGCCGCATCCAGCTGTTTGCGCGCCGCGACTCCCTCGGCGACGCCTATGACTCCTTTCTCGACTTCGACCTCGGCGACATCGTCGGCATCGAAGGGACCCTCATGCGGACGCGGACCGGCGAGATTACGGTCGATGTCGGGAAGGCGACGCTGCTGGCAAAGTCGCTTCGTCCGCTCCCGGATAAGTGGCACGGCCTGACCGATGTCGAAAAGCGGTATCGGCAACGCTACCTTGACCTGATCGCGAACGAAGAGACGCGCCGGATCGTCAAACTGCGGCAGCGGGTCGTCTCGGCGATCCGGCGCTTCCTCGACGCGCGGGGGTTTGTCGAAGTCGAAACGCCGGTGCTCCAGCTCGTGCCCGGCGGCGCGGCGGCGCGGTCATTCAAGACCTACTATGAGGCGCTCGATACCGAGGTGCACCTGCGCATCTCGCTTGAGCTCTACTTGAAGCGGCTGCTCGTCGGCGGACTGGACAAGGTGTATGAACTGGGGCGTGTCTTCCGCAATGAAGGCATCTCGCATAAGCACAACCCCGAGTTCACGCTGCTGGAGACCTACGAGGCGTATGCCGACTATCTCGACGTCTTGACGATGGTCGAAGAGTTGCTCGCGACGGTCGTCCGCGACGTGCACGGCTCGCTGCAGGTGGATCTCGGCGAGCACACCATCGACTTCACGCCGCCGTGGCGGCGGGAGACCCTGCGCGACGCGATCCGCAGCCGTGCCGGGATCGACTTCGCGGACTATCCCGACGCCGAATCGCTGCGCGCGGTGATGCGGGAGCGGGGGCTCGCGGTCGACCCGACGCTCGGCCGCGGCAAGCTGATCGATGAACTGCTGACGACCTTTGTCGAACCGACCCTCATCCAACCGACGTTTCTGCTCGACTATCCGGTTGAGCTGTCGCCGCTGGCGAAGCGGAAAGAGGACGACCCGACCCTCGTCGAACGGTTTGAAGGGTTTGTCGGCGGCATAGAGATCGCCAATGCGTTCAGCGAGCTGAACGACCCCGATGACCAGCGCGCCCGCTTCGAAGCGCAGCTGGCTGCGCGCGCCGCCGGCGACGAAGAGACGGAGCGGCTCGACGAAGATTTCCTGCTCGCCCTTGAATATGGGATGCCGCCCGCGGGCGGTCTTGGTATCGGCATCGACCGGTTGGTAGCGTTGCTGGCGGGGGCGCACTCGCTGCGGGAGGTGATCTTATTCCCGCAGCTTCGAACGGTGCGCTGAGCCGCGCGCCGGCGCCGTTCGTCGTTTCCCCCCAGCCGTCTCGGCTGCCCGCTCGTCGCTGGTCGGGAGTAGAGTTCGGAATGAGGAGCCAGCATGTTGCCACTCGCCTACCTGCGCGAGCATGCCGACGCTGTTCGGACAATGCTTGCTCACCGGGGGACGGATGCTCCCCTCGATCGCATCTTGGCGCTTGATGAGCGTCGCCGCGCCATCATCGCGGAGAATGAGGCGCTCAAACAGCGGCGCAACGAAGTGAGCCGCCAGATCGGCCGCGACAAGGAGCGGCTGGCAGCGCTCCGCGACGAGATGCGCCGCGTTGGCGACCGGATCAAAGCGCTCGATGATGAACAGCGCGCCATTGAGGCCGAACTCGACGACCTCTTGCTGCGCGTGCCGAACGTGCCGCACAGTTCGGTGCCGATTGGCGCGACCGCGGAGGACAACGTCGTCGTCCGGGTGTGGGGGGAGCGGCCGACGTTCCCCTTCCCGCCGAGGCCGCATTGGGAGATCGGCGAGGCGCTCGGCATCCTCGACCTTCCCCGCGCTGCCAAGATCAGCGGCTCGCGCTTTGTCCTCCTGCGCGGGGCCGGCGCCGCGCTCGAACGGGCGCTCATCACCTTCATGCTCGACGTCCACATTCGGGAGCATGGCTATACCGAGGTCTGGCCGCCGTATCTTGTCGAGCCGAAGGCGATGGTCGGCACTGGCCAGCTGCCGAAGTTCGCGGGCGACTTTTACCAGACGCAAGACGGCCTCTCGCTCATCCCGACTGCCGAAGTGCCGGTCACGAACCTGCATCGCGAGGAGATCCTTGAGCCGGGGACGCTGCCGATCCGCTACGTCGCCTTCACTCCCTGCTTCCGCACCGAAGCCGGGTCGGCCGGCCGCGATACGCGCGGCATGATCCGGGTGCATCAATTTGACAAAGTCGAACTGGTCAAGTTCGTTGTGCCGGAGACGAGCTACGATGAGCTCGAAAGTCTGACGCGCGATGCCGAGGCGATCTTGCAGCGATTAGGCCTTCACTACCGCACGGTTGTGCTTTGCACCGGCGACCTCGGCTTCGCCTCCGCGAAGACCTACGACCTCGAAGTGTGGATGCCGGGCCAAGACCGCTACGTGGAGATCTCGTCCTGCTCCAATTTTGAGGCGTTTCAAGCGCGCCGGGCGCGGATTCAGTTTCGGCGCGACGCCGGTGCCCGCGCCGAGTATGTGCACACGCTGAACGGCTCCGGGCTCGCCGTTGGCCGCACGCTCGCCGCGGTGCTCGAAACCTACCAGCAGCCCGACGGCTCAGTGCTCGTGCCGGAGGCGCTCCGTCCCTATCTCGGGGTCGACCGCATCGGCTAGGGGCGCTCGCGGGCGCTTGCAGTGCCAACCGTTACGAGGGTTCCATCCTCCTTCGCGCACCAGACACGGAGCCGCGCGACCCCATTCTCGCGGCGGACGATCTCCCCGCCGGCAAGGATCGTCTCGCCGGCAAAGACGCGCGCAATAAAGCGGACATCGAGCGAGCCGCCTTCGAGGTAGCCCGCGCCGAAGTGGTTGGTGAGCAGCCGAGAGAGGAGGCCGAACGAGAGCGCGCCTTGCGCGAGCGGCGGCTGGCCGCTGGTCTGCTTCGCCAGCGCAGGGTCGGTGTGAACATTCCGCTCGTCCGGTCCCTCGAACTCGGCCATCCGGGCGAGGGTGATCTCGAAACGCAGCGGCGCGAGCGTCGCAATCGCATCGCCGGCCACGTCCTCGCGCGGCTCGGACGGCTTCTCGGGAGAGCGCGCCGCTTCTTCATCGGCCAGGCCAAATGCCCAGCTCTTCCAGTGCCGCTGGACGAGGCGCCCCGCCGCCGACGCTTCGAGGCGGTAGTAGACGTAGCCGCGCCCGCGCCGCACGAACTTGTCAAACACCTCACCGGTCACCACCAGTGGCCGGCCGACAGGGATGGGTCCAAGACAGTCCAGCGCATAGCGGGCGAACCCGCCCGACCGGGTCGCGCCGGGCGAGTTGCCGATCAGATACCGCCCGAGGAACATCTGGCTCGGGTAGTAGAGGATCGACGGGGGTGCAATCGGCCCGCCCCACGGGGATGGCCCGGAATACCATGGGTGGTCATCGGCGTAAATGCGGCTCCAGCGGGCGATATCCTCCTCGGTGACCGTCACCTGGTAGGGCCCGCGAGGCCCTAGCTCGATGTCGAAGAACGACACGTCGGGCGCGCTGCCGGGCGGACCGCTCTTGCGGGTCGCGGGTAAGGTCTGCATGCTCTCCTCGTGCTGAAGATTGTATACCCGCTATCATAGCGCGCCGCGCGCTTCGCTGGCGACGGCTGGTCTTCGGCCTGCTCAAAGCTGGAGCACGAAGTCGAACGCGCCGGCCTTCCCCTCGCTTGTGTCGCTCAGCCGCATAACGAGCTTCGGGTTGAAGATGCTGTCGCGCTGATTGCCGGGCTCATTGGGGAAGTAGAGCTGGGTCGTCAGCACGGGCCGGTTCGGCGCTTGCACCTTGACATGGATATGGCGGGTTCGGCCGGGGTAGAGGCCGGGCACAATGGTCTCGAGTCGGTAGGTTCCGTCGGCGTTTGTGAACTGGTGGCCCCGCAGCCGGTAGCCGCGGGTGTCGTACTGGCCGGTGTTATCGCACTGCCAGAAGTCGAGGAGGGCGTTGGCGACCGGCTGGCAGCGTGTCGAGAGGACGCGCCCGGTCAGGACGAGGGGGGTTCCATTCACGCCGGGCTCAAGGAGAGAAGTGCGGCGCGGCGAGTTGGGAGTGAAGTAGGGGCCTTCGGTTTGAGGCGGCGTTGGGTCATCGACGTCAGCGCAGCTTGGGGTCGGGTCGAGGGCGTGTCCGGCTGCGAGCGGACTTCCCGCCGCGCCCTCTCCTCCCTGAGCGCCGGCGCTGCGCGATGGGCCGATGCCGCAGGCGGCAGCGAGCAGCGCAACGGGGATCATCGCCAAAGTTTGCAGAACACCGCGGCGGTGGAAGCGTGTCACATCGAGGTTCATCGCTGTCTCCGAGCTTGCCCAGCTGGTAGAATCGAGTGCGCGCCCCCGTAGCTCAGTGGATAGAGCGGAGGTTTCCTAAACCTTGCGCGCAGGTTCGATCCCTGCCGGGGGTACTTTTCTTTCGCTCTTCTTTACCAGACGCGCCAGCCATTTGTTGCGGCGCGCTTGTTCAGGAGCCGCCTGTGACCGACCCAATCCCCCCCACCACGACCGCGGAAGCGCTCGCTAAGCGCCAAGCCGCCCGCAAGAACTTGATCAAGAAAGGGATCGTCCTTGTCAACACCGGGCTGGGCAAGGGGAAATCCACAGCCGCTTTCGGCGTGCTCTTCCGCGCGTGGGGGCGGGGGATGCGGGTCTGTGTCTTCCAATTTCTTAAGCACGAGAAGGGCAACTGGGGCGAGGTGCGCGCTGCCAAGAAGCTCGGGATCGAGTGGCACCGAATGGGCGACGGATTCACCTGGACGTCGCGCGACCTCGACGAGACAACCGCCAAGGCAATCCACGCCTGGGAGCGGGTCAAAGAGAAGATCACGAGCGGCGAGTACGACCTGATCATCCTCGATGAGTTCACCTATCCCTTGCACTACGGCTGGATTGACCCTGAGGAAGCGGTCGGCTGGCTGCGCGAGCACAAGCCGCCCATGCTCCACTTGATCATCACGGGCCGCTACGCCCCGCCGGCGCTCATCGACTACGCCGATGTCGTCACCGACATGACAAAAGTGAAGCATGCCTACGATGCGGGGATCCGCGCCCAGCCGGGGATTGAGTTTTAGCGTCCCCGATGCGCATCGGCATTGTCACGTCGGCGCCGGCGGAAGGCCTGCTCAGCGGTACTGCCGCGGCGGTCGCCGGGCTGCGCGGCGGGCTGGTCGCGCTTGGGCATGAGGTTGTCACCCTGCGGCCGCAAGGGCCGCCTCGCGGCTCGCTCCTCGTCCATCGCCTGCTCTTCAATCTCGCCCTGTCGCGCGCCCTTGCGACCCTCTCCACGGATCTCCTAGTCGGCGTCGGCCTCGACGGCTTTCTCTGGGCGAGACGGCAGCGGCTCGCGCCGTATGTCGTGCTGCTGCGCGAACTCGTCGCTGACCGCTTCAACGGCGGCTCCCGTTTTCTGCGCTCGCTCCAAGCGCGGCTGGAGGCCGGCAACGCTCAGCGAGCCGACGGCGTCGTCGTCCCCAGTCAGCATGTTCGCGAGGCGGTGAGGCGCCGCTATGGAGTTGCGCCTGAACGGCTGCGGGTAGTGCCCGAGGGGATCAACCTCGCCCGGTGGCGCGCCCCAGCGCCATCCGCGGGCGACGGCGCGACGATCCTCTGCGCGGTGCCGCGCTCGGGGGATGCTGCCGGCGCCGAGTTCGTGCAGGCCTTTGCGATTGTTCATCGCGCACTGCCGTCGGCGCGCGCGGTGCTGGTGAGCGATCACGCTGCGCGCCCCGGCAGCGGCGAGAAGGCGGAGCGTCTGGGGCTGAGCGGCGCGGTCCTCGAGCGCGCCGTGACCGACGAGGAGACCCTCCGCGCCTGCTACCAAGCTGCTGACCTCTTCTGTCTGCCACGGGCTTCTGCTGCCGCCACGCCTTTCTTTCTTGCGGCAATGGCGAGCGGCCTGCCAATCGTGGCGACAACAGACAAGGCGGTTCCGGAGGTGGTGCCGAGTGCGGCGGGCATTCTCGTGCCGCCCGGCAACATCGAAGCGCTGGCCGAGGCGTTGATCGCTCTGCTCGGCGCGCCGGCGCGGCGCAGCGAGATGGGGTCGGCGGGGCTGCAGGCGGTCGCCGCTCACGACTGGCCGGTCGTCGCCCGCGGGTTCATCGAGGAGCTCGAGCGGCCGGCGCGGTGAGTAAGAGGAGGTCGGATGGTGCATCGGATCCAGCGGGGTGCCACGGGCCGGCGGGTAGTGGTCGCGTTCTGCATGCTCCTCGTGTTCTCCACCATGATCCTGCCCTGGGCGGCAGCGCGCTTGGCCGCCTATTCCGGCGGCGGACCGTCGATCGCGCTCAATTTCGGCTTTACCCCGGCGGACGCCTTCGCGGCGCTTGAGGCGCTCGGTCCCGACGGTCGGACCTTCTATCTCCTGTTCCTGGTGACTGGGGATGTCATCTGGCCGATCGTGTACGCCCTCTTTCTCGGCACACTGCTGGCGTGGCTGTTTGCCCGCGGCTTTCCCTCCGCCAGTCCAGCGCAGCGCGCGATCCTGCTCCCCTTTCTCGCGCTTGCCGCTGACTATGCCGAGAACGTCGGCATCATCGCGATGATCCTCGCGTATCCGGCGCGGCTGGACGGGATCGCTCAGATCACGAGTATGTTTCAGATGATCAAGTGGTCGCTGATCGGGGCGAGCGGACTGCTGGTTGCTCTCGGCGCGATCGCAGCGGTGGTCCGGCGGGGCGCGCGGGCATAGCCGACGGCGGCTGCCCGGTCAAGCGTGCTCTCGTCGGTCGGCTGCAGACTGGCGGCGTGAGGCAGCAGCCGCTGGAGATAGTCGGCGAGCGCTGGGCGCGCGCCGCGCTTCCGCGCTGAAGCGCAGTCGGGGGAGGGCAGCGAGGGACAAGCGACGCCGGCCGCGGGCGGGACGCGAGGCGCTCGTGGACGAGGCATGCGACGGAAAGCGACAGATATTCCAACGATCACACCACACTTGATATACTCTCACCGTTCGACAGCGCGAACGCGTTTAGGAGGATGCTGTGACGACGACCGAAGCGGAGCCCCGTCTCGCCGATCTCCCGCCAGCCCCACCCGAGTACAAGCCGCCGGCGCCTCTCTTCCTCTGGGCAGCGAGGACATTCCGTCCCCTTGTCGGCCCGTTCCTTTCCCTCTGGTGGTCGCGGCTCGAGAAGCTGGATGGCCCGTTTGATGCGTCCGACTTGCTGCCCCCGGGTGTCACCGAGCCGACGACCTATCCGCCGTATTACTTCATGAAGCATGTCCACTCGATGCCGGACCCCGGCTGGATGCATCCGGCGATGGGCGAGTTCTATTACAAGACTGCCCGCTGGGGGTTCTATTTCGACCGCGAGGATGTCATTCGCTACTACTACGGCAAGCTGATCGCGCCGCTGAATCCGAAGCGGATCCTCGATGTCGGCTGCGCAATCGGGGAAGCGGCGATCATCATCGCCAAGATGTTCCCGCAGGCCGAAGTGATCGGCGTGGACCTCTCGGCGCCGATGCTGCGCTGGGCCCGGCGTGAAGCCGAGCGGCAGGGGGTGCCCAACGTCAAGTTCTATCACCGCGACTTCTGCGACCTGAGCTACTGGGAGGACGGTTCGTTCGACTTCGTCTACGAGAACTACTGCCTCCACGAGGTCCCGACCTACGCCGGCTTGGCCTGCGTCAAGGAGATGATCCGGCTGACCCGTCCCGGCGGCCGGATCGCTTTCGCGGACTGGCCGCCGGCCGAAGAGCCGGGCGAGTATGAGAAGCGCGCCGCGATGGTCAACATCCAAGAGCCGTTTATGCTCCAATATCTCGACCTGCGGCTCGAGGAGCGGCTGAGCGAGCTGGGCATGATCAATGTCGAGCGGCTCACCCGCGTTGGGCGCAACATGCTCGTCAAGGCGGACAAGCCCGCCTGACCGCACGCGACGCTAGGTGAGGAGGGCCAGCCGGCCCTCCTCGTTTTTGTCGGGCTCCGCTCGGGAGCGCCGGCGACGGCTTGACGGCTGCTTCGTCGCGACCGCACACTCGACTGTCGAGGTGACGAACGGGGTCGACCGATGGCTGCTCCATCACCGAGCTGCGATGTCTGCCGTGAACGCGGAGCGAATCGTCCGTATACCAGCCTGCAGGTCTGTGTCCGCTGCGGGCGCACTGCCTGTGAGCCGACCCACTGGAACCGGTCGTCCGGGCTCTGCTACTTCTGTGCCAAGGTCCGCTAGTGCGTTCTCCACGTCAGCCGAGCCGAACTGAGCCGCTGGTTCGCCGTAGCGGGCGCGGATAGCGTCGATTTCGCCGGCACGATACGCCTGCCGAAATGCCTCGACCACGTCGGGGTCGAACTGTGTCCCGGCGAGGCGAAACACTTCCTCCGCTGCGCGGGCTGATTCCCAGGGCTCCTTGTAGGGCCGCCGCGAGGTGAGCGCGTCGTAGACATCGGCGACGGCGACGATCCGCGCCGAGAGGGGGATCGCTGTGCCGGCAAGGCGGTCCGGGTAGCCGGTGCCGTCCCACCGCTCGTGGTGATGACGCGCGATCTCCCGATGAACTCGAAAAGCTGGGCGTTCGCCAAGAATGCGCGCTCCGTCCGCCGCATGCTGCTCCATGATCCGGCGCTCCTCGGCGGTCAGGGGGCCGGCTTTCTTCAGCACAGCGTCCGGCGTATACGCCTTGCCGACATCGTGCGTGATGCTCGCCTCGCCGAGCGCTGAGACGTCGGGCTCACGATACCCGAGCCGGCGGGCGATCGCCTCGCTGTAATAGCGGATACGCTGAAGGTGGGCGCCCGTGAACGAGTCGCGCGCCTCGACGATCGTCGCCAGCATCATGATGGTGTCGCGGTTCTGCTCTTCGAGGGAACGGTTCGCAGCCTCGAGGGAGCGCCGGCGACGGTTCAGTTCGAACGTCAGCCACCAGACAAGCCCGCCGATTGCAAAGAAGAACGTGAGCCGCACCGGCAGATTCTGGGCGGTGATGGAGTCGGGAGGGAAATAGGTGAGAGAGAGCCACGCGAAAAATGCCGAGAGGAAAACGATATACAGCAGAGCACCAACCGGGCCAAAGTGAAAGGCGGCGCCGACGATGAAGAGGAGAAAGACCAGCCAGAAATCGGCGGTCACGCCGCGCGCGGCGAGATCGGGGACGGTGAGAAAAGCGCACCCCAGCAGGATGGCGGTGTCGAGCAGGATGCCCATCGTGTGAGAGAAGCGCGGAAAGCGCTGCATCGTCGGCCCGACAAGGCCGAGGTTGTAGCCCGCTACGAGCGCGAGCAGGCCGAGGACGGCGACCCAGTTGTCAAGATTGTCACGGAAGAGAAAGACCGCGAGAGCGACGAGGGCAGGGATGATGAGCCGCGTGACGAAGAGGCCGCGCTCGATAGCGAGGGTGACCTCGTGGAGCGCAGGGGCGTGTGGATGCGCGAAGCTCGGTCGGTCCGCTGTCCGGTTGGTCACGCTGTCATCCCTATTGTTGGCCAGTGCCGCGCTAGCGCGGCTACTCGCCGACTAAGGAGACGCGCCGGATGTAGCTCTCGTAGTCGTGGCCGCCGGCCACGACCTCGAGGTAGAGGATCTGGCGTGGAGTAGGCACCCGGCTCATGAGGTCCTGTTCATACCCGATCGTTTCCCAGACGCCGGCGCGCACCGGTACGCCGTAGTCGACGCGGCTCCTGGTGGGATTTTCGACATAGAACCCCTGGACCACGAGGTTTTCGAGCCCTTCTGCAGAGCGATAGCGCAGCCGGATCATCATCGGATACTCAGAGCCGAGCGAACCGCCGCCGCCGAGGCTTTGCGAAATGACGTTGATCTCGACGGAGAGCCGCAAGGTCCAAAACTCGCTCACGTCGCGGTTGATCTCCTGCCGGAGGAACACCTCGCACGCAGTCGCTTGGCTTCCTGTGCGCACGAAGCGGACGGCGGGCTGGCCGGCGGCGTCGGTGGTCAGCTGCACTTGGGCTGGTGCCGGCGTATTTTCGAGACAGTAGGTTTGGTCTGGCTCGCGCTGCCAGCCGGTGAAGCCTTCGGTGAAGGTGCCGTTGCGGATGAGGTCGGTTGCCGCCGGACGGGGGTCGCTCGGCATGCGGCCCACGCTAGTCGCAAAGCGCTCACGCAGTTCGACCGTCCGTCCTCCCGCCGTAACGAACGCGTGGCCGCGCTCCCGCACCTTGATTTCGCTCTCCGGCTCGCCGACGACGACGGAATAGCTTCCTTCCAGCAGCACTGCTCGCCCTTGGGGGATGAGAAGCGTAAATTCGGTGCGTCCTTCGGGAGGACGGGCAACGGCGATAACCGCTTTGCCCCGATTGACGCGGACAGAGACGTAGTTGGTCTTCGGCGCGAAGACGGAGACTTGGAGACGGCTGAGTTGGATCTCCGATTCGGGAAGAATGAGCACGGTGCTTCCGTCGAAGAGGGAGACCAGGGCGCGGCCGACCCGGTCGGTCTGAATGCGGTCGTGCTCGCGAAGAATGGCGTCTTCGTTGACAACGACCCAGCTCGTCGAGCCCGCAGACTGGCGGGTAATGGTCCCGCCGATGACGGTTCCGAGAAGGGCGTCGTACGGCTGGGTGGCGCTCTCCTGATACCAGCGGAGGCTGAGCACCGAACCGATGCACAGCAAGCAGAACAGCCCAAACGCGACCCAGATAATGAGCCACGCCAGGCGATCGGAATGCTGGCGAAGTCGAGGCCGCTCGAGTGTCGCCACGGCAGGAGTTATAGGCAGCGTCTCGGGTCAGATCAACGGGCTGCGCGGAGCAATGCGCGGGCTGGCTGCCCTTCTTCTCAACCGAGGCCCCTCCCGCTGCCTCGCTTGCGCCGCGCTGCAAGAAGCGGTTATTCCGCTGGGGCGCGCCTACTCAGCCGGTTCAGTCTTCTTGGCGCGGCCCTCCCAGCGCTTCTTGCCGATCGCACTGTAGTAGTCCGGTCCGTATTTGTCCTTGACGGCAGTGCCGCCCTTGTGACCGATGCGCAGGTAGTGGTCAGCGCCGTGACGGGACTTGACGGTGTTGCCGCCTTTGCGGCCAATCTCGACGTAGAAGTCCTGCCCTTTTTTCTCTCGGAGAGCGCGTCCTCCCTTGCGCCCCATCTCTCGGAAGCGTTCCTTGGAGGTGTCCTCGCCGCTGGTGCTGATCGGGTCCTCGGCCATGCCTCTCCCTCGCAGAATCGAGCCGGCAGCGCTTACGACGAGGAACCCGAGGAAGAGGGCGCCGAGCGCGACCGCACAGCGGTCGTGACGTCCAGAAACAGCTCGCCCTTGCGAGCGACGAGAGGCGCGTCGGGTCCCCGCGTCGAGACCGTCGGTCGGCTCGGCGATCTTGGCGGACTGTCTGGCCCCGCCCGGACCGGACTGTCCGCTCGCCTGCTGCATTATAGGCAGGTTGGCGCACGGGGTCAAATGGGCTCACTCACCCCGCCCCCGCGGTGTGTGAAGGCGCGGCCTCCCGTTCGCGCCGCGCTCAGCGAGGTCGACCGGGGGGCTTTCCGCGGCTCGCTGACAGCGCTCCTCGCCGCGGCGCGCCGTTCGCAGGCAGTGAGGAGCGGTGAACTGTGCAGGGCACGAATGCTGTTCCAGCCAAGCTGGCTGCAAAAGGGCTACTCTCCAGTCATTTATACCGTACAATCGTTCTGCCGGTTGCCTGGCTGCTAGGACGGAGAGTGTTTCGGAGGCTCCTCTGAACCGACGGTCGTTTCTTCTCGGCGCATCGTCTCTTGCAGCGCTGGCGGCGCTGCGCTCGGCGGCGGCTGAAGGGCCGGCGACCGGCATTCCCGGCGGGACGCTGCCTCCCGTTGCGACGGCGTGGCGGGTCGATGAGCTGCCGGCGCTCAACCAGATGCGCGAAACCATCCTGTCGGTTCTCGAAGCGAAGCGGATCGAGTACCCCGGCCGCAGCGGCTGGGTCCAAGCGTTCTGGGCGGGCGATGCCTATCACGGGGTGTTCGCCCGCGACCTCGCTACCATCGGCCCGATGGCGCGTTTCGTCTACACGCCCGGGCATTTGCGCTCTGGAGTTGAGGAGTTCCTCTTCCTCCAGACCCCCCACGGTCCGGAGGCGGGGGCGCTGCCAGGGGTGTTCTATCCGGGCGGAGGGCACGACAAAGCGACAGCGACTTCCGATGAAGAGCTGTCGGTCATTCATCTTGCGTACCTTGCGTATCGCCACGATGCAGGGCCGACGTGGCTGCGCAAGATGATTAATGGCGGGCCGGTCATTCAGCGCTTGAACCTCGCGATGGAGTATCTCTTCCGCACGCGTGCTGATAGCCGAACGGGCCTGATCACCCGTGCCAATACGACCGACTGGGGCGATGTCAAGGCCGAGGGAGGGCCGAACCCGACTGACCGCGCGCCGGGCGACCCTCTGATCCTCTCGGTCTACGACCAGTCGCTCCTCTTCCGCTGCCTGCTTGAACTGGCCGCGATGAATGATGCTGCGGGCCTCCCAGCGGCGGCTGCCGAGTGGCGCAGTCGGGCGATGGCTGTGCGCACTGTGGTCAACGAACTGTTTTGGCAGCCGCAGCGGGGCTTTTACCGGGCACGCCTTCCTCTTGCGGCGGCTCCCCGCAGCTACGACGAGGACGCGATCCTCGGGATCGGCAACGTGGAAGCCGTGCGGGCTGGCCTTGCCGATGCCGAGCAGGCGCGGCTGATCTTCACGAACTTCGAGCGCGCGCGGGTCGCTGCTCGGTCGCCGAAGGTCGGGATCGTCAATTGGCCGCCCTATCCTGAGGGGGTCTTTGCCGACATGCTGCCGGGGGAGTATCAGAACGGCGGCATCTGGGATTGGTGGGGAGGCCGCCAGATCGAAGCCGAATTCGAGGCCGGGCAGGCAGCGCTCGCCTACGGCCATCTTGTCGCCCTCGCCGAGGATTGGGCGCGCCGCCCAGGCGAGGTGTGGGAGTGGCAGGAGCTGTGGAGTCACCGCCCACGCGGCAGCACGCGCTATACCGGCGCGGCGGCGGTCGTTGGGTCGGCAATTATCAGCGGCCTCTTCGGGATCGAAATGACCCGCGACTCCTATCGCCTCAGCCCACGGCTCGCGGGCCGCTCGGGCGCGATTATCGCTGAGCAGCCTGGCACGGGGCGGGTCGTTCAGCTGGAGCTTGGCGGTCTTGCCGACGGCCGTCTCCGTATTCGCTACTGGACGAGTTATGCCTTCTTCGGTGAAATGCGCTATCTGCTGCCGCCCGGCCGCGGCTTCAGCGCCGGGGCCCTCGATGGCGTGCCGCTCAGCGCGCGGGTCGAAGCGGTCGGCGACGACCGCTACGTCTCCTTCCCCATCCCCGGCGGCGCCCATGAGATCGACCTGACCCTCACCGACGCCGGAGCGGGGGCGTAATTGCGCAGGCGCTCGTCTCCCTTGGCGTCGTTGCCCTGACAGCGGCGTGAGGCGTCGCGAGCGTGCTCTGCCTCCGGCAAGGGGGCAGCCGGGGGACGGCCTAGGGGGAGGTTCGCCTGCTCGACGAGCCTCGCAAGCGGTCGTCGTCCCTCCCGTGTGACGGCGATCCCGCTTGCTGGTAGTGCGGCCGGCCTAGAGGCCGTGGAAGCAGCGCGGCTCCCATCGGCAGCCGGATGGCCGCGCCCTGCATCGAGCCTGCTTCCCGCTCCCGCAGTCACGCTCACCGGAAGGAGCGCAGGGCCTCGCGCTCGCCTCTCTCTTGCTTGTCGGGGGAGCGGCGCGCGCGGCGGGCGTCCCCTATGGGGTTTGAGGGCATCCTGCTTCTCTCGAATGCCGCTCCCTGCGACTTGGCCGCGGTCGCTGTGCGGGGCGAGCAGCAGGCTGCGGCAGCTCCGAACGCGGCGAGACGGCGTTCTCGCCACGCAGCATGGCAGTGCCGCTTGTCTGGGGAACGCGTCCGTCTTGCTGCTCAAGAGGCGCTTGCCGTGATCGGGATTGCCGTGTTCGCTTCGCTCGCTCGCAATAACGAGCAGGGCGGCGTCGCGCCGGTGTGCGGGACGGGTGCGTGAGGGTAAGGGGAAGATGCTGCTGCGGTCTTGCCCCAGTCCTTGCGCTGCGACATCGGCGTGGGGGCACACACACTGCCGCCCGAGGCACAACGCCGCTGCCCCATCGTATTGCGGCCCGAGGTCAACCCAAGGTCCTGCGCGCTCTCGCTCATCAACAGGAGTGTCCGTCCCGCCGTCATGGCGAGTGGCTATACCGGCTGCGGGCAGACATGAGGAGTGTCTCTCCTATCGTCATTGTTGCGCGGCCTGCGCAGCGGGCGCGGCAATCCCGACCGGCATCGTCGCGCTCACTGCGGTCCTGCGCCCAATGGGCCTGCAGTCCGATGCGGAGGCAATCTCGATCGCTGCGTTGCTCTCCACGCTAGCACCTCGGAGCAGCGCGCCTGTGTCCAGCCGCGGCAATCCCGATCGTCGCGGAGCAATCGCCCTTACTGGAGTCCTGCGTCCAATGAGGTCCGGATCGATGTCGCCCTCATGCCCGCTCCGAGAGTCACCGAGAAACTGGCGCGCTCCCCTCAGCGAAGGGGCTCGATGCGGAGACGCTCTCTAGAAGAGAACTCTTATCGTCCTGCGGTCGCGAGACGCACCACGAGGTCGGTGATGACAGCAGCGACGACGACGAAGATCAGCCCGTTCAGCCGGCTCTTCAACTCGGCGACTTGCGCCGCGAGGTCGGAGAGGCGCTGGTCGAGCAGCGCGTCGTAAGCGCTCGCAGGGCCGAGATGGAGCCGGCGCGGCCGCAACCGGCGTGCCAGCCGGCGCGTCTCTTGGCGGATCGCTTCGCTCACTCTTCGTCCTCGAGCATGTCGTTTAGTCCGCGCAATACTGCCAAGACGCTGCTTTCGATGTCCTCGCGGGCGCCCTTAGTCAGGTGGCGCTGGGCGAGCACTGCGCGGATAAGCAATGCGCACTTCTGCCGAAAGTCAGGGTCATTCGGATGCTCTTCCGCGGCGCGGTGGACGAGCGAGCGCAGCAGCCGGATCTCGTCCTCAAGGCTAGCCTGGGCAGCTGCTTGCTCATAGAGGGCGCGAAGCTCGCTCGGCAATGCGGCGAGGTAAAAAGCCGCGCTGTGGCGGCGGCAGCGCTCACCGCCTGCCACGCGAAACCGGCCGCAGCCGGGCTCAATGCATTGCTCCTTCGCCATCGTCCACCGCCAAAGAACGCCTGTTCTATACTGTTCGGTGCTGGCGGTGCTAGGGAACAGTGGGCGCAGCCCCGGCCTTGTGGTCGCGGAATGACAAGGTGCGGCTAGATTCCGAACCGCGCGCAATGACGAGGCAGCCGCTCTTCCCGCCAATGCGAGCGTCGCGCCCCTCCGGCGGCCAACCGTCTCCTTCTGCTCTCCCCGTCATTGCGCGTGGCGCGTGCGGCGCCGCTGGTCTTTCGTTGCAAGCGTGGCGCGTGCGGCACGTGTCCTAGCGGTGGAGGCCGTTATCTCGTCGAGGCGCCTCTAGTTTTTCACTTCGAGTGTGGTGGGGTTGGTGCCGGCGGCCTTCTGCCGCTGCGAGCTCGGTACGACCGGCATCTTCCGGCCTTGCCGCCATTGTGAGCTTGGTATGTGCGGCGCCGCTGGCCTTCTGCCATTGCGCGTGCGGCGCGCCTTGGGTCGTGACGTCATGGCGGCGTCGGCGGCAGGGGTCAGGCGTGACCTCATGGCGCGTGCGGCGCGCCTTGGGTCGTGGCGTCATGGCGGCGCCGGCGGCAGGGGTCAGGCGTGACCTCATGGCGCGTGCGGCGCGCCTCTGGTCTTAACGTCATTGCGAGCGAGCGAAGCGAGCGTGGCAATCCCGATCGTGGCAGGAGCGCCTTATGGATGAGGACGATGCCCGCGCACCGGGGAGAACAATTCCTTCTTCGGATATGGGGGACGCGGGTTCAGGCGCATTTTGCACGTATCCTCAGATGGTGCAGCTGGTTTGGAAATTGGGGCGCCGGTCTGGCACGACCGAGGTTGCCACGGCCCGCTGCGCGGGCCTCGCAACGACCGTAGAAGTAATGTACGCCTATACTGGGCCGAGGTGGGCAAGGCCTACATCCTGACCCTCGCAACGACCGTAGAAGAAGCAATGTACGCCTATTTGAGATGGGACGACCCCCCTCACAACGACTGTGGATGAGACCGAAGCCGCTTTCGGTCATCATGCGCCGGGCAATGCACCAACACCCGGCTCACAACGACTGTGGATGAGACCGAAGCCGCTTTCGGCCACGGCCCATGAGGACGTTCTGGCGTACCTGGCCCGCGACGGCCGCGGGTGAGGTCGAAGCAGCTTCGACCGGTCGCCGGTGAGGCGGAGGTATTGCTCGCAACGACTGTGGACGAGAGCGCTTCCGGCCTGATCAGCACCACGATGATCTCAAAGATTGCACAATACGCCCGAAGAGGCGTCGATGAGGGCAGTCTGCGCCGCTCGGCGCCTTGGCTGGCGACAGCGGACAGGACGCACACGCCGATGGCCCGCGCAAACTGCAGCGCTGAGCCGAGCGGCGCCAGAGCCCGACCGGCGCCGAGAGCGTTGCCAGAAGAACAGACGCGTGCGCTCTCGGCGCGCGCGACGCGCCGGCTGCGGCTGCGCTGGCCAGGGCTCGCCTGGCGGCACTTGAGCGATGTTGCGGCAGTGGCGGGCGCCGCCGCCGGCATTCAGGCGCAGGACCCGGACGCGGCGGCGCTCAGCATCCGCGTCCGCAGCGAAGGTCTGACGGCCGCCGACGTGGCGCGCGCGAGCGCCGAGGAGCGGTCGGTTGTCCGCACCTGGCTGATGTGCGGCACGCTCCATCTCGTTCCCACGGCCGACTCGGCTGGCTGCTCGCGGTCTACGGGCCGCTTGCGCTCGCCTCCTCGACGCGAAGGCGCGCCGACCTGGACGACGCGACGCTCGAACGCGGCATCGCCCTGCTGCGGCGAGCGCTTGCGAACGGCCCGCTCTCCCGTTCGGCGCTGCTGGCGCGGCTGGCAGCGGACGGCCTTGCGCTCGACCCGACCAGTGATGCGCCGGTCGTCCTGCTCGTCGCGGCGGCGCACCGGGGAGTGATCGCGCTCGCGCCGGGCGCTGGCCGCACGCCAACGGTCATCTTGCTCGACGACTGGGCGACGGTCGAGCGCGCTCCGCGCCGCGAGGCGGCCCTCGGCGAACTGGCGCGCCGCTATCTGCGCGCCTTCGGTCCCGCCCGGGCCGAGGACTTCGCCGCCAGGTCGCGGCTGCCCAGCCACGACGTTCGCGCCGGCTGGGAGGCGATCGGCGGGGGGATCGTCGAGGTGACGGCGGACGGCCGGCCCGCCTGGCTCCTCGATCGGCCGGACGTCGAGGAGGGACCGCCGGTCGTCCGGCTGCTGCCGGCGTTCGACACCGATCTCCTCGGCTACCGCGAGCGGTCTATTGCTGCCGAGCATGCCGGCAAGGTCAAGGCGGCGGCCTGATCCGTCCGACGATCGCCGTCGATGGCTGGGTGGCGGGCCTCTGGCGGCTGGCGCGGGCCATCCGCGCTGTCACCGTCGACCCGTTCCTCCCGCTCTCCGCCGAGGTCCAAGCCGGCGTGGAAGCCGAAGCGCGGGACATCGCCCGCTTCCTCGCCTGAGGGGGCGGGCGCTCGGGCGGCGCGGTCGCGCGGACGCGGAGTTGCCGCACACCCCTGATCCGATCCACGATATTGCGAGCGCGGGATGCGTCGGATATCCCGGCGAGGAGGGAGAACGATGGCCGCCTACGTGATCCTCGGCAATCTGACGGAGAAGGGTGCTGCCGACATCAAAGCAGCATTGACCGCCCTGCGCGAGCGGACCCAGCGCGCGGCGGAACGCGGGATCACGGTCAAAGCGCTTTACGTGACCCAGGGCGTGTACGATCTGGCTGCTCTCGTTGAAGGAGAAGAGCAGGCCGTGATGGCGGGGCTGTTTGCGCTGGCCGCTGACGGGCTGGTTCGGACGACGACGCTGCGCGCCTTCTCCCTCGACGAGGTGGACCAGATTCTCGGGCGGACAGCATAAGCGTCCGCGCCCCGGCAGCGCGGCCAGCCGAAATCTGGTAGCATCGCGCCGGGCGAGGAAACCGATGCGGCTGTTCAACACGCTGACGGGGAGGGTCGAGCCGTTTACGCCGACATCCATCCCGGTTCGGCTCTATGTCTGCGGCGTGACCCCCTACGACACGACCCATCTCGGGCATGCGTTCGTCTATATCACCTTCGATGTTCTGATCCGGTTGCTCGAGCACGATGGGACGCCGGTGCGCTATATCCGCAACGTCACCGACGTCGACGACCCGCTCTTCGAGCGGGCGCGCGCTATCCACGAAGACTGGCGCCAGATCGTCCGCGGCAATATGGACCGCTTTCACGCGGACATGGCTGCGCTCGGCGCGCGCCCGCCGGACGTTGAGCCCTATGTCTCGAACGAAATCGACGGCATGATCGCGCTGATCGAAGCGCTCGAAGCGCGCGGCTATACCTACGCCCTCGGCGACCGGCTCTACTTCCGCGTCAGCAAATTCCCCGGCTATGGCGCGCTTGGCGGCCTCTCCCGGGAAGCCCAGCTCCAGCGCGCAAAGGAGACAGGGAACGACCCGCATCTTCCGGGCAAGGAAAACCCCCTCGACTTTCTTCTCTGGCAGCCGAGCCAGCCCGACGAGCCCGCGTGGGACAGCCCGTGGGGACGCGGCCGGCCGGGATGGCACATCGAGTGCAGCGCCATGTCGAGCCACTATCTCGGGCCGCAGATCGACATTCACGGCGGTGGCGCCGACCTCATCTTCCCGCACCACGCCAGTGAGATCGCGCAGAGCGAGGCGGCGACCGGCGTGCGGCCGTTCTCCCGCTTCTGGATGCATTGCGGCCTTGTCCGCCTGAACGGGGTCAAAATGTCCAAGTCGCTGGGCAACCTGATCTTCACCCGCGACCTCCTTGCGGCAAGCGGACCGGATGCCGTTCGCCTCTATCTCCTCAGCCACCATTACCGCGAGGGATGGGATCACCGCGAGGCCGACCTCGCGGCTGCCCGCGCCCTCGCGGATCAGCTGGCGCTGTTCGCCCGCAGCGAGTCGCCGCCCACCGACCAAGCGCTCCGGCTCCGCGACGCAGCGCTTGCGGCCCTCCGCGACGACCTGAACACGCCGGCAGCGATCGCCGCCCTTCGCTCCATGGCTGAGATCGGCGCACCAGCAGGGGCAGCGATCCGCGAGATCGGGAGCATTCTGGGGCTCCAGTTTCGTCCGTCGTAGACCGCCAAATGAACGTCTCGGTCGTTATGGCCACCCGCAACCGCGAAGCGCTCCTGCGCGAGACGATCGCCGACGCGCTGGCCCAGGAGCCGCTGCCGGCCGAAATTGTCGTCGTCGACGGCACGCCCGAGCACGAGCCCGAGACCGACGCCTATCTCGCTGAGGTCGCGGGACGTATCCGCCACCTTCGCCACAGCCGGCCAGAGCTGATCGCGGCGCGCGCTCTCGGCCTCGAAGCAGCGACTGGCGAGGTGATCCTATTCATCGACGACGACGTCGCCCTGCCGCCCGGCTTCGTCGCCGCCCACGCCGTCCCCTCCGCCGGTCGCACGGTCGGCGCCGTCGCGGGCCGGGTTGTGGTCCAGCGCGAGGTCCGCCGACCGCTGGCCGCGCCTCCTCCGCCGACCGGGCAGGGCTGCGACCGCGTCGACCGGCGGGACGTCGCGTTCGGCCGCGGCTGCAACGTGTCGTTCCGCCGCGCCGCGCTTCTTGCCGCCGGCGGGTTCGACCAGCGGCTGACGGGCAACCCCGCCGCGGATGAGGAAGACGCCTGCTTCGCGGTGCGGCGGCTCGGCTCTCGGAGCGTCGTCGACCCGGCCGCCTGGCTGATCCACCGCTACGCGCCGACCGGCGGCATCCGCGCCGCCGTCCGCGACCAAGGCGATGACCTTTCCTCCTGCCGCAACACGGGGTATTTCGCGAGCAACAACGTCGGCGGCCTCGATTTCTGGCGCGTGCTCTGGAATACGTGCCGGACCTCCACTCTGAGTGACCGGGCGCGCCGCGGCGGGCTCGGCACGCTGGCGCGCCGTCAGGCGTTGTTTTGGCGCGGCGCGGTCGAGGGCGTGCGCCAGTTCCGGCGCAGCGGCCAGCGGCGCGTGCCGCTGCCGTCTCGCCGCCCGTGAGCCGCCGGCCGCGGCTGGCGCTAGTCAGCACCGACGTCCGGCGCGACCTGATCGACCCGCTGCGCTTCTTCCGCCGCGTCGAGATCGCGCACCTGGCGCGCCGGTCGACTTACCGCGACTTCGAGGGCGATGCCGGGCTGCGCTGGTACCGCTCGCCGGCTGACCTTGTCGCCCAGCTCGCCGCGCTGCGGCCCGATGTTGTCCAGCCGCCGGAGCCAGTTGCGGCGCGGCTCCTTCCCGCGAGCCTTGCCGCGCTCGCCTATTGCCGGCTGACGGCGACGCCGCTGCTCGCCGTCACCTTCGAGAACCGTCCGTGGGAGGTCAAGTTCGGCCGCCTCGCCCCGGCGGTGCGTGCCGCCGCCGGACTGATCTTCCGCGCCGCGCGCGTCGTCGTTGTCCTGAACGAGGGAGCGCGTCGGAACGCGCTCGCTGCCGGCGCCTCGCCGGCGCGGCTGCGGCGGCTGCTCTGGGGAACATGGGGCGTCGATCTCGCGGAGTTCTCGCCCGGGCCCGCAGTCGATGCGCCGCGTCTGCTGTTCGCGGGCCGGCTGCATGAGGAGAAGGGGATCACCGACCTGCTTGATGCCTTCGCCGAGGTGCGAGCGCGCTTGCCGGCGGCACAGCTGACAATCGCCGGAGATGGTCCGGCGCGAGGCGAGGCGGAGCGGCGGGCGCGCGCGATCGGCGGGGTGGTGCTCCTCGGCGTCGTCCCGAACCGGAAGCTGCCGGCCGTGATGCGTCGCTCGGCTCTTGTCGTCTCGCCCTCGCGCACGACGCCGAAGTGGGCCGAGCAGGTCGGGATGACCAATCTCCAAGCGCTTGCCTGCGGCGTGCCGGTGGTCACGACGTGGAGCGGCGCGATCCCAGAGTACACTCCCCCGGGCGCCGGGGCGGTGCTTGTCCCCGAGCGCGACCCAGCAGCGCTGGCGGCGGCAATCCTCCGGCTGCTCGGCGACGCGCCGCTGCGTTCGCAGCTGGGGCGCCTTGGCCGGCGTCTCGCCGAACGGGAGTACGACGCCGAACGGAATGTCCGTCGGGCGGAAGCGCTTGTCTTGGCGGTGGCGGGCTGACCGGTCTGCGGGCAGGTGTTACCGCCGGGAGCGGGCTGCTTGCGCTCGCGCTCTGGCTGCTCGGCGCGGCGCGCGTCCTGCCTGCGCTGCTGGCCATTCCGGAGCAGCCGGACCTCGCCGTCTATTACGTCGCGGGCGCGGCGCTGAATTTCGGCGAATCGCCCTCTGACCCGTCGGCGCTCGACCGTGTCGCGGCGCAAATCGGCGTGCCGTTCGATGCGTCCGGCTACACCTTTGCTACCCCCTATCTCTACCCGCCCATCTTCGCTGGCCTCGCCCGCCCGGCCGCGCTGCTCCCTTACCCGCTCGCGCGGGCCGGATGGCTGCTGCTGAATGTCGTCCTCGTCGCAGCGGCGACCCTCGGCCTAGCGCGGTCGCTCGGGCTGCAGCGGAGCGCGCTTGCCGCTGCCTTCCTCGCCCTCATCGCGCCGCCGACCCTTGAGACACTGCTCTACGGCCAGGTGAACGCGCTGCTGTATGCGCTCCTCGCGACGGCAGTCGCGCTGCCGCGCGCTGCTGGCGTCGCGATCGGTGCGGCAAGCGCGATCAAACTGTTTCCCGCGGTCATGCTCCTTGCTCTCGCGCGGGCGCGGCAGACCCGGCAGCTGCTCGCGGCCGCGCTTACCGGCCTCCTCGCCGGGGTCGCTGGGCTTGCGCTCGCCGGCCCCGCCCGGACGGCCGAATATCTGACGGTCGTTCTGCCATCAGCTTCAGCGGCGGCGCGCCCGCCTGCCAACCAGTCGATCCAGGCGGTCGTGGGGCGGCTGCTCATTCCCAGCCAGCATCGCTATTCGGCGTTCACCGCCGACGACCCGCAACTTGTTGCCTTTCCCGCCCTCCTCGACCTGCCCGCGCTCGCCGCACCGGTCGGATGGGGGCTGGCGGCGGCCGTTCTCGCTACGACTGTCGTCATGCTCTGGCGGCGGTCGCCAGACGCGCCGTTTGGGGCGGCGCTCCTCGTCAGCGCGGCGTTGCTGGTGACCCCGCTCGTTTGGGACCATTATCTTGTGCTCCTCTTCCTGCCGGTGCTCTTCCTGCTTGCGGCGGCACGGCAGCGCGCGCGGCACTGGCAGGCGCTGCTTGCCGGGCGCGAGGCGCTTGCACTGGCGCTGGCCGCGCTGTTCCTCGGCGTGCACCGCTTTTGGAAGCCGCTGACGCTGCTCGTCGCGCCGTCGCCGCTGCTGCTCAGCTTCGGAATGCTCGCGGCGGCGACGCTCTGGCTCGCGGTGCTGACGAGCGCGCCCAGCAAGGAGCAGTGAGATGGAGATCGCCATCGACGTCCAGTCGACGCTCGGCCAGCGGACCGGCATCGGCCAATACACGGCGCGCCTCGTCGAAGCGCTGCGCCGGACTGCGCCGGAACTGCTGATCCGCGAGGTCTCTGCCGGGCGGGACCTCGTAATGCGGACCGACCGGCGGCTGTGGTGGCAGCAGCTCGAGCTCCCGCGGCGTGCCACGGGTGCCGACCTGCTCCACGTGCCGGGCTTCGACGCGCCGGCGCGCGCGCCCTGTCCGGTGGTCCTAACCGTGCACGACCTGATCGGCGCCCTCTTTCCAAAGATCCTGCCGCCGGTGTCGCGGCTCTATTGGGCGCGCTGGCTGCCGTTCACCCTCCGCTTCGCCGATGCCATCATCGCGGACTCAGAGGCGACGCGCCGCGACATTCTCCGCCTGACGGCCGTCCGCGCGCCGATTGCTGTCGTGCCGCTCGGCGTCGACCCGCTCTTTTCTCCTCCCCCGCCCGAGCGCGTCGCGGCTGTCCGCGCTCGCTACGGGCTGGCCGAGCCGTTTCTGCTCTCCGTCGGCACGCTCGAGCCCCGCAAGGGCATCGACACCCTCGTCGATGCGCTCGCACTCCTCGAGGGGCGGGCGGTGCTGGCGCTTGCCGGCAAGGTCGGCTGGAATTGGGAGCGCGTGGCGGCGCGGGTCGCCCGCCACGGCCTTGGAGCGCGGGTCCGGCGGCTCGGCTATGTGCCGGACGAGGACCTGCCCGCGCTCTACGCCGCTGCTGAGGCGTTTGTCTTGCCTTCGCGCTACGAGGGGTTCGGCCTGCCGGTCCTTGAGGCGATGGCTTGCGGCGCGGCAGTGGTCACGACGACGGCTGGCGCGCTGCCGGAGGTTGCCGGCGACGCCGCCCTCCTCATTCCGCCGGACGACCCGCCAGCCCTTGCTGCGGCGCTCAGTCGGCTGCTCGCTGACGGCGCTCTCCGAGCCGCGCTTCAGGCACGCGGGCGCGCCCGCGCAGCCGGCTTCACTTGGGATCGCACCGCCCGCGAGACAGTCGCGGTCTACCGGGCGGTGCTCGACGACGGGGTGTCTCGGGGCCGTCGGGCGAGGCAGAGCGGCTGAGGGGCGCGCTGGCAGCCGGCTGGACCTCGCTTACGCGTCGCCGCGACGCGGGCGATATTGCAGCGCCTCGGCGACGTGAGGCGCGCCGATCGTCTCGGCATCGGCCAAGTCTGCGATGGTGCGCGCCAGTTTCAGGACGCGGTGGTAGGCGCGGCCCGAGAGGTGCAGCTTGGCGACGGCAGTCTTGAGGATCGCCGCGGCCGCCGGCTCGACTTGACAGAACTGACGGATCTCGGCCGGGCCCATCTCGGCATTGGCGACGAGTTTTGTGCCGGCGAAGCGGGCGCGCTGCTTTTCGCGGGCGGCGCTGACGCGGGCGCGGATGGCGGCGGACGGCTCGCCGCGGCGGCTATCGGCGAGCTTCTCGTACTCGAGACGGGGCACCTCGATATGGATGTCGATCCGGTCGAGGAGGGGTCCGCTGATGCGCTTTGCGTAGCGCTGGATCATCGCCGGCGTGCAGCTGCACAAGCGCGCCGGGTCGCCGGCGTAGCCGCAGGGGCACGGGTTCTGCGCGGCGACCAGCATCACGTTGGTGGGATATTCCACCGAGCCTTGAACGCGGCTGATTGTGATCACCTTGTCTTCGAGCGGCTGGCGCATCGCTTCGAGAGCGTTGGCCGGAAACTCCGGCAGTTCGTCGAGGAAAAGAACGCCGCGGTTGGCAAGGCTGAGCTCGCCCGGTCCCGGCTTGCGCCCGCCGCCGACGAGCGCCGCGTAGCTGGTGGTGTGGTGCGGCGCGCGAAACGGCCGCCGGCGGATCAACGGTCGGTCAGGGCGAACGAGGCCGGCGACGCTGTAAATCTTGGTCACTTCAAGCGCCTCGTCGAGGGTGAGGGGCGGCAGGATCCCGGCGAGCGCGCGGGCGAGCAGGGTCTTCCCGCTGCCGGGCGGCCCGGTCATCAGGACATTGTGGGCGCCGCTCGCGGCCACTTCGAGCGCTCGCTTGACATGCTCCTGCCCGCGAATCTCGGCGAAGTCGACAACTGCTTCGTCAGCGTCGTCTGCAAGGGCAAAAGGGTCCTGGGGGGTGAGCGGCACAATCGGGGCGGTGCCGGCGAGATGGTGCATGATCGTAGCGAGGTGGTCGGCGGGCAGCACCCGGACGCCGGCCACGAGCGCCGCTTCGGCGGCATTCGCCGACGGCACGATCACTTCCTCGATCCCCTCGGCGCGGGCGAGCGCCACCATCGGCAGCACGCCGTTCGTCGGCCGGATATCGCCCTCGAAGGAAAGTTCGCCAAGGTACAGCCGGTCTTCGCGGTCAAGGCGCACTTGGCCGGTCGCAGCAAGGATGGCGAGCGCGATCGGCAGGTCGTAGGCGGGGCCTTCCTTGCGGATGTCGGCAGGAGCAAGGTTGACGGCAACCCGCTTCAGCGGGAAGCTTGCGCCGGCGTTGCGGATGGCAGCGCGGACACGCTCCTTGGACTCCTGCACCATCGCATCCGGCAGGCCCACGATGTGCATGGCAGGGAGCCCGTTGGTAATATCGACCTCAACCGAGACGAGCGTGGCCTGGAGGCCGGTCACTGCCGCCGAACGCACTTTGGCGAACATGGCTGCCAGTGTACCACGGCGCACCGGCTGCCGGAGCGGCGGCAGAGGGGCGTGGGTTACGGCCGCTCGCAGCGGGCTGACGCCGGCATCAAGCGCGGAACCGCCTGCGCCAAGATGAGCAGCCCTGCCAGCTCAACCAAGGTTTGGGTGACAACTACGCTGGGGGTGAGCTCGTAGCCGGCTTCCAAGGCGAGGGCAAGGGGAAGCACAACCAGCGAATTGCGGGTGACGGCGCTGAAGATGAGCGCTCGTCCCTCGCGGACGGTCAGCCCGAAGAGGCTCGCTCCGAGGCGTCCGAGCCCGCCCATGATGACGATGAATGCGGCGTAGAGCGGGATAACGCCGGCGACGACGGAGAGCGACCCGCGAAGCAGCGGAACCTGCGCCGCCGCCACCGTCAGCAGCGTGAGGGCAAGGAGGGGAACGGGGAGCCACTCCAGCGCGGCTGCCCACTGCCTCCCCCGCGGGGAATGCGTCGCCCAGCGCTGGGTAGCGATCGCCGCGCCCAGCGGCAGCACAATCAGCAGTACAAAGGCTTCAAGGACCGGGCCGGCCGTTACGACCTCGATCCCGATGTCACCGAGAACGACCCAGAGCAGGAACGGCAGGAGAGAGAGCTGCAACAGCATCAGAACGGGCGTCGAGGCGAGGACCACGCGGTCGTCACCGCCGCCGAGCTTCGTGAAGACGATCACGTAGTCGACGCAAGGAGTGAGCAGAACGAGGGCAACCCCAACGGCAATAGCGCGGTCCTGCGGCGCAAATCGCGCCAGCAGCCAGACGACGCTCGGTACAACAGCGAAATTCAGCGTAACTGTTGCTGCGAGGTAGCGGCGGTTGACGACAGAGCGGCGGAGGGCTTGGAAGGGGATCTGGAGAAAGGTGGTGTAGAGCAGCGCGCCAAGCACGGGAGTGATGAGGCTCGCAAACAGAGGCGAGTGGGAGGGAAGCGCGGTTCCCATCCCCGCCCCGGCAAGCAGCGCAGCTGTGTATACTCCCAGCTGCGCGCGCTCAAGCTGCTCTCGCGACAGCCGCTTCACTTCTCTTCCGCCAGCGCGATCATCTGGGCCTCTCCCCGCTTGCGCGGCGGGAGCTGATGGACGGGTTCATCCTTGACGAGAGATTGTGAGGGGGGGTAGAGTGACTGCGCCGGCACGCCATCACCCGGGAGGACACGCAAGGAGAGCGGTGACTGCGCCGATCCGTGTTTTGATCGCCGACGATCATCAACTGGTCGCCCAGGCGCTGCGCGACGTTCTCAGCCATGAGCCGGATTTGGAGGTGGTGGGGGTTGCGTACGACGGCGAGAGCGCTATCCGCGAAGCCGCACGTCTCCAGCCGGACGTTGTGCTCATGGACATCCAGATGCCGGGGCGGGATGGGGTCGCTGCCACGCGCGAGATCCGGGCCGCTCGCCCCGAAACGAAAGTGGTGATGCTGACGGCGACGGAGCGCAGCCGGGCGGTCCTCGACGCCGTCGATGCCGGGGCGAGCGGGTTCATCCAGAAGGAAAATGCCCTTGAAGATGTCATCGGCGCGGTGCGTGCTGCCCACCAGGGCGAGATGCTGCTTGCTGGCCCCCGCCTCCGCCGGTTGCTCGCCGACCTCCGCGAGCGGCATCGGCGAGGCAATGGCGGCGCGCCGCCGGTGCGCTTGACCGAACGTGAGCTCGAAGTGCTGCAAGAACTGGCCGCCGGCAACGACGCAGCGACAATCGCAGAAAAACTGGTCATCAGCCCGCATACCTTGCGGACGCACTTCCAGAACATCATGCATAAATTCAATGCGCATTCGAAGCTGGAAGTGCTCACCCTTGCCATTCGTCATGGGTTGATCGACGTCCCCCGCTCCTGACTGCTAGAACGCGATCAAGAAGACGAGATCGTTCACATTCGTGCGCGTCGCGCCGAGCCGAATGTGGCCGCCGACCGCCGCGAAGAAGGCGTAGGAGTCGTTGCTCGCGAGCGCTGCGGCAGCATCGACCCCCTGCGCTGCTGCCCGCGCCGCTGTCTCGCCGTCGACCCAGGCGCCGGCAACGTCGGTCGGCCCGTCGCGGCCGTCGGTGCCGATGCTCGCGAGCAGGACGCCCGGGATGCCGGCGAGGCCGAGTGCTGCGCCGAGTGCCAGCTCCTGGTTGCGGCCGCCCCGTCCCGTGCCGCGGACGGTCACGGTCGTCTCGCCGCCAGCGACAAGACAGCACGGCGGCGGCAAGGGCGCGCCGCTCGCCCGCGCCTCGCGCAGCACGCTTGCGAGGACGCGTCCGGCAGCGCTCGCTTCTCCTTCGAGCGATGTCGTCAGCAGCAGCGTTGCAAACCCTGCCTCTTTGGCGGCGCGGCAGGCGGCCTGCGCCGCAAGCCGGTTGTCGGCGATAACGGCGGTGCGCGCCTTCGCGAAAGCAGGGTCAGCAGCGGTGAGCGGCGGCGCTCCCTGTCCGGCCGCACCACGGCGGATCCGGTCCACGACGCGGGGCGGCAGTGCCTCCTCGAGCCGGTAGCGCGCCACAACCTCGGCCGCCTCCTGCCAGGTCGACTGGTCGGGGACGGTGGGACCTGAGGCGATAACATCGAGGGGGCTGCCGATCACGTCGGAGATCACCAGCCCAATGAGCGTCGCCGGCGCAGCGGCGCGTGCCAGTCCGCCGCCCTTGACGCGGTCCAAGCGCTTGCGGACGGCGTTCACCGCCGCGATCGGCGCGCCCGAGCGCAAGAGCGCCTCGGTCGTCACGACGAGGTCGCTCAGCTCAAGACCGTCGTCCGGCGCGACGAGCAGCGCCGAGCCTCCCCCCGAAATGAGCGCGATCACAAGGTCGCGCTCATCGGCACCGGCGAGCAGGCTGAGGATCTCGGCGGTGGCGTGCAGTCCGGCTGCATCGGGGACCGGATGGCCGGCTTCGCGGACGGTGATCGGCCCCGCCGGGGCGGCGTAGCCGGAGGGCACGATCACCACGCCTTCGACTGGTCGGGGCGCAAGCAGGTCGGCGACGGCAGCCGCCATCGGCGCAGCCGCCTTGCCCGCGCCGACCACGAGGATACGCCGCACGCTGCGCAGCGGAAGCAGCAGCGACCCGAAGGCGAGCGTCTCGCGCCGGACCGAGAGCGCCCGCTGCACCGCCGCTGCCGGGTCGGCGGCGGCGAGCGCCGCTTGGATAAGGGTGCTGAGGATGGCCGGCGGCTGCCTCGGCGCCGGACGAGAAGATGCGCTCATTCCTTGAAAGATACGTCAGCGTGCAGGGTGTCTGCTGGCAGGACAGGCCCGGGCCGCGTCAGGAGGGCAGCGACCGGGAAGGAGCGGCTCAGCCCTCACCGCTCCGGTAGGAACGCCGCCGCCGGCAGGTCGCGCTGGCCCGCCGCTCCCGGCGCTGCCGCGGGTAGCCGCGCGTCATCAGCTGTCGTGACGGGACAGCGGCGAATGATCGCTGACGTGAATAGCGGACGGCGCTGTTTACGCGAAGGCCGGTTTGTGTGAAGAGCGCATCGTCCTGCCGCGCGCCGTCGGGTGCTGACCGCCCGTGACTGCGCTGCCGCCTTTTCGAGCCGGGCGCGTTTCACGACCTGCCGCGTTCTCCTTAGGTGACGGAAACCGCGTGGTAATCGACTGCGCTCGCGATGGTGAGCAGGCCAAATTCTGGCGCTTGCGCGTGGTTGTCGCTCTCGCTAGAATTCATGCAGACTGTCTGACGAAATTGAGGAGCAGATGGCCCCGCGTGCCTATCAGCTTGGGCGGCGCGAAGCCGTCGTCCACGAGACGCGCCAGAAAGTGATCGCGGCGGCGCGCGCGATGATCGTCGAAGAGGGCGTGCTTGGCACGAGCCTCGGCGAAGTGGCGCGCCGGGCCGATGTCGCCCGGGCAACCGTCTACTACCAGTTCGGCAGCCGACGGGGGCTGCTCGAAGCGGTGCTCGACGACGCGCTCTCGCGCGCCGAGGGACGCTCCCTCGCCGCCGCCTATGGCCGGCCCGACCCGGCGGAGGCGGTCGTCGCCGTGCTCCAGGAGGTAGCGCGCTTCTGGGCCGCGGAGTTTCCGATCTTCCGCGCGGTGCTTCCGTTCGCCGCCGTCGACCCCGACGTGGGCGCGATCGTCGCCGGTCACGCCGGCGCGCGCGAGGCGATCTTGTGGGGGCTGGTGCGTCGGCTGGAGGCAGCCGGCCGGATCAAGTCGGGCGTTTCGGTCGAGCGCGTCTACGACACCCTCTGGCTGTTGACCAGCTTTGCCGCGTTCCACGAGCTGCACGCCATTCGCGGCCGCGCTCCCGCGGAGGTCGCCGCGTGTCTCGTGCGGCTCGCAGCAGCTGTTGTCGATCTCGAAGAGCCGCAAGAAGCGCCGCAGTAAGAAGGGAGGGTCACAGGCGATGGAGATCGGGATCTTTCAGCTTCTCTCGCAGCCGGAGGGCGTCAGCGACCGCGAGGTGATCGAGCAGGCGCTCTGGGAGGTCGATTTCGCCGAGGCAAACGGCTTCCACACCGTCTGGGTGACCGAGCATCACCTCTCGGAGTATGGGATGATCGGCTCGCCCTCGGTCTATGCTGCTGCGGTCGCCCAGCGGACGCGCCGCCTCCGGATCGGCTACGGCGTCGCCGTCGTGCCGCTCCATCACCCGATCCGGCTCGCCGAGGAGATCGCGTGGGTCGACCAGTTGAGCGAAGGCCGCCTCTGGGTCGGCGTTGGGCCAGGCTTCAGCCCCTACGAGTTTGAAGCGTTCGGCGTCCCGCTCGAGGAGCGGAATGCCCGCCTCGAGGAAGGCGTCGCCATCCTGCAAGGGCTGCTGGCGAACGAGGCGTTCTCCTTCCAGGGCCGCTTCTGGCACTTCCCGGAGGTGCGGCTGAAGCCGCGGCCCTACACCACGCCCCATCCGCCGTTCATGCTCGCCTCGTCCGGCGAAGAATCGCTCCGGCGCGCCGCGCGGCTCGGACTGCCGGCGCTCATCGGCTTCCGCCCGAACGAGGAGCTGGCAGCGCGCATTGCGACCTACCGCCAGATCCGCGCCGAACTCGGCGTCCCCGAGGAGCGTCTCCGCGAAGAAGTGCGGCAGCTCGGCGTTCTGCGGCGGGTGCACGTCGCCGACAGCGATGAGGAGGCGATGGCTGACATCGTGCCGCCGCTGCTCTGGTATACCGTGACCGGGCTGCGCATCCACCGCCCCAACGCCCCCGTCGCGATCGACCCGAAGACCGGGTCGCGGCTCGGCATCTACGTTCCGCCGCAGACCGGCTCGCTGCCCGACGGCTCGGCCGCGCCGGCGCTGCCCACGCCGGAGGAGGTGATCCGCCACAGCGAGGGCGGCATGATCGCGGGCACGCCGGAGACGGTGCTGCGCCAGCTGCGCGAATTGCAGGCGCTCGGCGTCGGCCATGTCATCGCGTGGATGAACTTCGGCAACCTCCCGTACGCCAAGGTGCGCCGCTCGATGGAGCTGTTCGCGCGCGAGGTGCTGCCTGCCCTCGCCGCGAGCGAGGCTGCCGCCCGCTGATCTATCCTCCCGGCATGGAGCGCCGGATCACCGACGCCTTGCGCGCTCTTGTTGGAGCGGATGGCGTGCTCACCGCTCCCGAGTCGCTGCGCCCCTACGAGGCGGACGCGCTGAATGCCTATCGCGCCCGTCCCGGCGTGGTCGTCCTGCCTGAGACGGCGGAGCAGGTCCAAGCGGTCGTCCGCCTCTGTCACCGCGAGCGCCTTCCTTTCGTCGCCCGCGGCAGCGGCACTGGCCTCTCGGGTGGGGCGGTGCCGGTCGCAGACGGCGTGCTGATCAGCCTTGCTCGCATGAACCGGATCCTCGCCGTCGACCTCGACAACGGCCGGGTCGTCGTCCAACCGGGCGTCATCAACCTCGAGGTCTCGCGCCGCGTCGCCGGCGCCGGCCTGTTCTACGCGCCCGACCCCTCTAGCCAGCAGGTCTGCACGATCGGCGGCAATGTCGCCGAGAACAGCGGCGGCGCGCACTGCCTGAAGTACGGCTTCACTGTCAACCATGTCCTCGGCGTTAAGCTCGTCCTCCCCGACGGTGAGCTGGTGACGCTCGGCGGCGCGACCCTCCAGCATCCCGGCTACGACCTTCTCGGCGTCGTCGTCGGTGCCGAGGGCACGCTCGGCGTCGTCGTCGAGGCGACGCTCCGTCTCCTCCGCCTGCCGGAGGCGATCCAGCTGGTGATGGCCGCCTTCGCCACGACCGACGAGGCCGGAGCGGCGGTCTCGGCGATCATCGCCGCCGGCATCCTTCCGGCCGCGGTCGAGATGATGGACCATCTTGCGATTGTCGCCACCGACGACGCCGTCCATGCCGGCTATCCGCGCGATGCCGGAGCGCTCCTCCTTGTCGAGCTCGACGGCGCGCCGGTCGAAGTGGCGGGCGAGGTAGACGAAGTCGCCGCTCTCTGCCGCGCCCACGGCGCGAGCGAGGTCCGGGTCGCTGCCACGGCCGAGGAGCGTGCCCGCTTCTGGAAGGGGCGCAAGGCGGCGTTGCCGGCGATGGGCCGCCTCAGCCCGGCGTATTATGTTCAGGACGGCGTCGTGCCGCGGACCGCGCTCCCGGCGGTGCTGCGCCAAATCGCGGCGCTTGCCGCCGAGGCGGGGCTGCGGGTGGCGAACGTCTTCCACGCCGGCGACGGCAACCTGCACCCGCTCGTCCTCTTCGACCCTGCCGTGCCGGGCGAGAGCGAGCGGGCGATCGAGCTCGCCGGGCGCATTCTCCTCGCCTGCATCGAGGCCGGCGGCAGCATCACCGGCGAGCACGGCGTCGGGCTCGACAAGAAGGCGTATCTGCCGAAGATGTTCGCCGAAGCCGACCTCGATACGATGGGGCGGCTGCGCTGCGCCTTCGACCCCATCAATCTGAGCAACCCGGGCAAGGTCTTCCCGACGCCGCGGCTGTGCGGCGAGCGCCCCGGCCCCTACCGGCCGCATCCGCTTGTCGAAGCCGGGCTGGCGGAGCTGTTTTGACCGGCGCGCTCGACCTCCTCGACCGCTTCATCCCCGGCCGGGTCCGGGCGGCGGCAGCGGAGGATGCGATCGACGGCGTGCCGATGCGCGCGGTTGCCGCGCCGACGACGGTCGATGCCGTTGCCAAGACGCTGGCGTGGGCGAACGAGAGCGGCGAGGCGGTCTTCCCGCGCGGCGGCGGCGCGCGGCTCGGCTGGGGGCGGCCGCCGGCACGGAGCGGCATCGTGCTCGCCCTCGATGGCCTTGCCTCGATCATCGAACACGCCTGGGCCGACCTGACAGTGACAGCGCAGGCCGGCGTGACGCTCGCTGCTTTGCAGGCGGCGCTTGCCGAGCGCGGCCAGCGGCTGGCGCTCGACCCGCCGTGGCCAGCGGAGACAACTGTCGGCGGCCTGATCGCGGCCGACGACAGCGGCCCGCTGCGCTTCCGCTTCGGCGGCGTCCGCGACCTCCTGCTCGGGGTCACCGTCGTCCGCGCCGACGGCATCGTGGCCCGCGGCGGCAGCAAGGTGGTGAAGAACGTCGCCGGCTACGACCTGCCGAAGCTGTTCACCGGCGCGCTCGGCACCCTCGGCGTCGTCGTCGAAGCGACCTTCCGCCTCCATCCGCTGCCGCGGCGCGAGACGACGCTCGTCTACCAGACGGCCGCGCCTACCGACCTCCTTCTTCGCGTCCTGCGCTCTCGCGCCAGTCCGGTCGCTCTTTCGGCGACGATCCTCGGCCGCGCTGGCCGGCTGCTGGTGCGGCTTGCCGGCAGCGAGGCGGGCGTGCGCGACCAGGTCGCCCGCGTCGTCGATGCCGCCGGCGCGCCGAGCGACCGCCTCGAAGGCGAACTCGCCGCCACCGCTTGGCGGGATGCCGTCACCCTTCCGTGGACGGGCTGCGAGCCGGCGGCCGTGGTGCGCGTCTCGGTCCTGCCGAGCGAGATCCCGGCGCTCGTGGCTGCGGCGGCGGCGAGCGGGCTGCCGGCCGCTGGCATCATCCATGCCCACGGCCTCGGCTGTCTCCGCCTCGAAGGAGAGCCGGAGGCGCTCCATGAAGCGGTGGGCGCCCTCCGCGCTCGGCTCGCGCCGCGCGACGGCACGCTCGTCGTCCTCGCCGCTCCGCAGGCAGTGAAGGCGCGGCTGGATGTCTGGGGCATCCCGCCGGACGTCCTGCCGCTGATGCGGCGCGTGCGCGAGCAGTTCGACCCGAACGCCATCCTCAATCCGGGGCGGCTCGTCCCGCTGGACGCAGCATGAGCGGCGCGGCCGGTCCCGGCTTCGACCCGCACCGCCCGCCGGAGCGGCGGCTGATCGGCGAGTGCGTCCATTGCGGCTTCTGCCTCCCGACCTGCCCGACCTATCTCCTCTGGGGCCTCGAGCCGGACTCTCCGCGCGGCCGGATCGACCTGATGGCCGGCGTGCTGGACGGCGCGATCGGCCTCACGCCGGCAACGGTGGCGCATTTCGATCAGTGCCTCGGCTGCCTCGCCTGCGTCACTGCCTGCCCGTCCGGCGTCCAGTACGGCCGGCTGATCGAGCGCGCGCGCGCCCAGATCGAGCGCAACGCGCCCCGCTCCCGCGCCGACCGCCTCTTCCGTGCGGCGATCTTCCTCCTCTTCCCCCATCCGGGGCGGCTGCGGGCGCTCCTGCCGCTGCTGCGCGCCTACCAAGCGAGCGGGCTGCGCGCCCTCCTCGACCGCAGCGGGCTGCTCGCCCGGCTGCCCGAGCGGCTGCAGGCGATGGAGTCGCTGCTCCCGCCCGTGCCGGCGCGGATCGAGCCGCTGCCTCGCCGGACCCCGCCGGCGCGCGTGCTGCGGCTGCGCGTTGGGCTGCTCGTCGGCTGTGTCCAGCGCATCTTCTTCGGCGAGGTGAACGCCGCAACAGCACGGGTGCTGGCCGCCGAGGGCTGCGAAGTGATCGTCCCGGCGCAGGGCTGCTGCGGCGCTCTTGAGCTCCACGCCGGCCGCGATGCTGCTGCGCGCGCCCGCGCGCGGCGGCTGATTGCCGCGTTCGAGCGCGCCGGCGTTGATCGGGTGGTGGTGAATGCCGCCGGCTGCGGCTCGACGCTGAAGGAGTACGGCGAGTTGTTGGCCGACGAGCCGCGCTGGGCGCGCCGCGCAGCGCGCTTTGCGGCGACGGTGCGCGACATCGCCGAGGTCCTCGCGGAGCTGCCGCCGCTCGGGCACTACCGGCCGCTCCCGCTTCGCGTCGCCTACCACGACGCCTGCCATCTTCTCCATGGCCAGCGCATCTACCGCCAGCCGCGCGACCTGCTGGCGAGGGTCCCGGAGCTGACGGTGGTCGAGCTGGCCGAGCCCGAGATCTGCTGCGGCAGCGCCGGCGTCTACAACCTTCTCCAGCCGGCACCGGCGCGCGCCCTCGGCGACCGGAAGGCGGCGGGCATCCTCGCCAGCGGCGCCGAGGCACTGGCGAGCGGCAACCCCGGCTGCCTTCTCCATCTCGCGCGTGCCCTCGCCCGCGCCGGCCGGCCGCTGCCGACCTACCATCCTGTTCAGCTGCTCGATGCCTCGCTGCGCGGCGCGACGCTTCCTGCCAGCCGGTAGCGGGCGACAGAGCCGGCGAGACGCGGGAGCTCGAGCAGCGCGGCCTCGAGGGCGAGCCGCGCGTTGACGTTCGCTTCCAACTGCTGGCGGCAGCGGCGAAGGGCCTCGATCGCGGTGCGGAGCGCAGCGGGAGCGCAGGCGCGGGCGGCCGCCTCGATCTCGGCTTGGCGGTCGGGGTTGACGAGCAGGTCGGCTGCGCCGCCGCTCGCCACGACCAGCGCATCGCGCAGCCAGCTCTGCCAGAGGTCGAGCGTCTCATACACCTCTTCGCGGCTTGCCGAAAACCGTGCCGCCAGCTTGCCGGCGCGCTCCAGCCGCTCCACGGTCCCTTCTTCGAGAGCGGCAAGCAGGGCATCGAGCCGCTCGGCGCGGGCGTCGAGAAGGTCGGCGCTGGCGAGCGCCTCAATCGCCCAGCCGATTTTGCCTCTCGCGAGGCGGGCGAGCAGGGCGGCCTGCGCAGGCTCCGCGCCGCGGCGCGCGAGCTCAGCGGCGATCTCCGCTTCCGGCACGAGCCGCAAGTCGAGGCGCTGGCAGCGCGAGCGGATCGTCGGCAGCAGCCGGTCTGGCTCGTTGGCGAGCAGGATGAGGATCGCGTTCGCCGGCGGCTCCTCGAGCGTCTTCAGGAGGGCATTCGACGCCTCGGTCGACAGCCGTTCAGCGCCATCGACGATGACGACGCGAGCCCGCCCTTCGTACGGCTGCAGGGCCAGTTCGGCATGCAGCTCCTGCACTTGGGCGATGCCGATGTTCTTGCGCAGCCGGCCGCTCTCCGATTTCTCGTCGGCGAGCAGCCCGAGCGTGACGACATCGGGATGGAGGCCGCGCGCGACCCGCCGGCAGCTGCGGCACTCTCCGCAGGGCGGCGGCGCTTGGGCGCAGTTGACCGCTTGGGCCAGCGCGAGGGCGAGCGTTCCTTTGCCGACGCGCGGCGGACCGGCGAGGAGATAGGCGTGGTGGAGGCGCCCCTCCCGCAGCGAACGGTCGAGCAGGGCGACGGCCGCCCGCTGACCGACCACCCCCCAGCTAGTCGCCAAGCTCACACCGCATCAGGTCCTCGTAGGTCTCCCGGCGGCGGATCAGCTTCGCCTCGCCGTCGCGCACGAGGACGATCGCCGGCTTGAGCGCCATGTTGTAGTTCGACGCCATCGCCGGCGCATATGCCCCCGCCGCCGGCATCGCGATCAGGTCGCCGGGCTGGATCGCCGGCAGGGCGACATCGCGTGCCAGCAGGTCGCCCGACTCGCAGTACTTGCCCGCGATCGTCACCGTCTCGCACGGCGGCTCCGCCAGCCGGTTGACGACGGCGACCTCATAGCGGGCATCGTAGAGCGCCGGCCGGATGTTGTCGGCCATTCCGCCGTCGACCGAGACGTAGGTGCGGACGCCCGGGATCTCTTTGCGCGCCCCGGCGGTGTAGAGGGCAACGCCGGCACGGCCGACGATCGCGCGTCCGGGCTCGATGCAGACCCGCGGCGCGCCGAGCCGACGCGCTTCTAGTCCCGCCTGGAGCGGCCGCAGAATGCCCTCGGCGTAGTCGGCCGGCGTCGGCGGCGGCGTGTCGGCGAGGTATTGGATGGCGAAGCCGCCGCCGGGGCTCAGCTCCTCGAACCGGAAGCCAGGCACGTCGCGGTGGGCGGCGACAAAGTCCAGCACGACCTCGGCCGCCTCGACGTAGGGCGCGATCTCGAAGATCGGCGAGCCGAGATGGCTGTGGATGCCGATCAGGTCGAGGTGCGGCGCGGCCGCTGCCCGCCGGAGCGCCTCGCTCGCTTGACCGTTGGCGATCGTAAAGCCGAATTTGCTGTCGACGATGCCGGTTGTCGTCTTGTGGTGGGTGTGGGGATCGATTCCCGGCGAGACACGGAGCAGCACGCTCGCCCGGACGCCCCGCTCGCCGGCGAGGCGGTCGAGGGTCTCGAGTTCGGTGAAATTGTCGATAACGTAGCGACCGACCCCGGTTGCGAGCGCCTCGGCCAGCTCCTGTGGCGTCTTGTTGTTGCCGTGGAAGTAGATCGTTTCGGCCGGATAGCCGACGGCGCGGGCGAAGGCGAGCTCGCCGCCCGAGACAACATCCAGTCCGTAGCCTTCCTCGCGCAGGATTTGGAGCAGGGCGAAACCGATATACGCCTTCGAGGCATAGAGCGGCAGCAGGTTCGGATAGCGAGCGCGAAACTCGTCGCGGAAGGCGCGCAGCTGGGCGCGCAGGGTCGCTTCGTCAAAGATGTAGAGCGGCGTGCCGAAGCGGCGCGCAAGATCGGCGAGGTCGCAGCCACCGATACGCATCCCGCTGCTGTCTGCCTCTGCAGTGAGGGGAAAGAGAGCGGCGAGGTCGCGGCCGTGAACGTTCAGCATCCTTTCCTCCGAGGCCTGCCTCGATTATAGGGAGCGCCCGTTCCCCCGGGGAGGCGATCGCCGGCGCAGCAGCGTCAGCGCGACGACCAGCCACGCCGCCGCGCTGAGCGCCGCTCCGACGGCGAATGACGCCGGCCGGTAGGCGAGCTCGACGACATGCTGCCCCGCCGAGAGCGGCACGCCGACCAGCACGCCATCGACTGTGATCAGCGGGGCAGGTCTGCCGTCGACCTGCGCCGTCCATCCGGGGTAGGCGCTCTCGAGGATGCGCAGGAAGCCGGGCTCGGGGCTCGCCGTCTCAATGCGGTACCAGCCGGGCGCGCGCTCGACCACGCGCACCGCTCGCTCGGCGGTCGGCGGTCCTTCCGGCGGCGGGATCGGCGGCCGCCCGATCAGGATGACCGTGTCGTCGTCAAGGGCGGGGTCGGTGAGACGGCGCAGCGCGGCCGCTTCCTCCGTCACGACGACGGCGCGCGCTGCCCAGCTGACAAGCGGACGCGTTCCGGTGAGCACTCCCCCGCCCGCCACCTCTGCCACACCAAGGCGGGCGAGGGCGCGCGGGTCGTCGCCGGCGGCAGCAAGGGCACGCTCGGTCGACGCCAAGCGGAGGGGGTCGTAGGCGAGGAGATCGCGCCGGCCGACCATGAGACCGCGGTTCGGCAGCGCCGCCGCCGCTTCGGGGAAGGGGAAGGGCCGCTGGTAGCTGCTGAGTGAGAAGGCGGCGAAGAAGCGGTCGAGGAACACTGGCTCGGGCGTGAGCAGCGGTCCGCCTGGCGGCGGAGGGGGCCAGCCGGCCGGCCCGAGCGGCAGCAGCGGCCGCGCGAAAAGCACGAGCTCGACCGCGACAGCGCCGAGCACGAGCCCCAGGCCGCCGCGCCTGCCGCTGAGGGCGACCATGCCCGCCGCGCCGACGATGAGCAGGCCGCTGCGCAGGAAGGGGGCGCCGCCAATCCCGAGCCCCGCAAGCCCGCCAGCGGCGAGCCCAAGGCCGACCGCGCCAGTGACGAGCGCGGCGCGCCGCCGCGCTGCCGAGGGAAGGGTGGCCGCGCGCGCCAGCCCCGCCGCCGCGGCGAGCGCCAGCCCAAAATCGGCGAGTATGAGGAAGCGCCCAGCGCCGCGCAGGAGGTCGCCGCCTGCCAGCAGCCGCCCGGCCGGGCCGACACCGGGCAGCCCGGGCAGAAAGGCGAGCGCCACGCCGACCGCAACGAGCAGCCACGGCAGCCCGCGCCGGCCGAGTGCCGCGACGGGGAGCGCGAGCAGCCCGATTGTCCAGCACCATTCCCAGAAGCCGACCGGACCGCGATAGTCGCCGGCCGCCGGCGTGCCGAGCAGGTCTGGCGCGATGAGCAGGAGGGCGGCCCACGGCGGCGGGTCGTACGGGGCGACGAGCGGCTCGGCCAACCCCTCTGCCCGCACCGAGCGCATCAGCAGTTCCGCTGCCGGCACGGCCTGCGCTGCGGCCAGCGCCAGCCCCAGCCCGATGGCCGCGGCGAGCGTCAGCGGCAGGCCGAGCGTCGTCCGTCGCTCCGGCGCTTCCCGCATCCCAAACCAGGCGCCGCTTATAAGGCTGGCAAGCGCAACGATCAGCCACGCTTGGGGATGCCCGTCCAGCCAGGCGAGGGCGAGCACGATCGCGGGACGGAGCGCCGCCCGCGGATGCCGAGGAGCGCGCGGCCAGGCTGCGACGGCCAGCCCCAGCCAAGCGGCGGTCGCGAAGAACGGCGGAAAGACGGCCCGGGCAGCAAGCGCCCCCGAGAGCGGGAAGACCACGCCGGCGAGCGCTGCCGGCCACGGCGGCAGGTCGAGCCGGCGGGCGGCGAAAAAGGCGCCGAACGCGGCGAGCGCGGCATGGGCGAGCAGCGAGAGGGCGAGCCCCCGCTCGGCGCCGACCAGGATCGAAAGGACGATGAACGGCGAGAAGGCAGCGGCCTGCGGGTTGGCAGCGAGCGGCGCCCCGAGGCCTGACTCGCTTGCCCAGAGCGGCAGCCGGCCGGCGCGATAGGCCGCGACGACGGCGTGCTGCCATGGCTGACTCTGGAGCGCCGTCGCTCCCCACGTCGGGACCGCCCCGAGCAGGATCTCGCCGCCCCAGGCGAGCACGACCGCAAGGAGGAAGACGGCGGGGGCGAGGGCTCTGCTACGCTTGGCCATGGCGTACTCTCTGAGCGGGACAAGATACGACGGACGGCGCAGTATGGCAGAGCTTCGGGATAGGGAGCAGATCCGCGAGCAGACGGTCGTCGCCGCGCGCGAACTGGAGCGGGTCACCACCCTCGAGGAGCTGCGACACTGGTGGAAACGCCACTATCTCACGCTCGGTCACCGGCGGCTGGCGCGCCTTGCCATTCTCGGCTGGCCGCTCGAGCGGGTGCTGGCCGACCGAAGCCGGGAAGCGTGATCTTGCAGGCTGGCGAGCGGTGCGGGTAGCGGTCGCCAACGTGCCGGGGAGGAAGACGGCAACGGGCGCTCCTCTCGCTCGCCGCGCCGCCGGTTTTCCGGGGCGGCGCGGCCCTGCGCGTCTCCGGTTGTCCGCTCGCGTCGAGGCAGGCGGAAAAGCCAGCCCGGATAACGGCGGGTCGAGAGCGGCGGCCTTTCAGCAAGCGACTGCTGCTCGCCTGGGCGTACGGTTCGCGCCCGAATTGGCCAAGGGCAGGGAGAAGGCTGATGTTCATCGTTCAAGGCGTGAGCGATATTCTGCGCGAGCCGGAGATTGTCCGTCAGCATGAGGAGATGTACGACCGGCTGCTCCACGAGACGCCGGGCATTCGCTGGAACCTCTATTTCCGCGGGCTGCGCAATCCAAACCGGAACATCCATCTCATGGCATGGCGCGACCAAGCGGCTTCCGAGGCATTCGGCGTCAGCCCGGGGTTCCAAGCGCTGCGCCGCGAGCTGGCGGCTGAGGGCAGACCGCGCGTCCAGATGACCGGTCCGCTCTCGCCCGGCTACTGGGAGCTCGTTTTCGAGCGGCGGGCCGTGCCGCCGCCCACTGGCTACGACCCCGCGGTCCTCGGCTTCGCTCGCCACGCAATGGTCTTCGTGCGGCCCGGCAGGGAGCGCGCATGGGAAGCCGCTGTCCGCGCTCTCGTTGCCCAACTGACGGAGGACTTCTTCACTGCCCGCCTCGCTCGCAACCTCGGCCAGCCGAATGCCTACACCTTCGTAGTGCATACTCGGACAGACACGGCTGCTCATGCTCTCAGCCTCCCGAGCGCGGTCATCGACGAGGCGACCGACGACATCTACCGCGTCGTTCTCTCCTCCGACTGGTCCGACACCCGCTGAAACGGGCGGCGTGCTGCGCAGAAAGTCCAGGACTTAGCGAAAAGCAGTCCTATCGGACTTCTTCTTGTGCTACACTTCTCGGACTTCGCGATGGGAGGACCACAAGATGACGGCGCAAGGTCGGCTGATCTACCGACATTTTGCGGGCAATGGGCTCGCATTCGACCTGTCGGTCGGAGCGTTTGCCGACCACTATCGGGTAACGATCTTCGTGAATGGCGCTCCGGCGCGGACTGCTCGTCGACGCAGCCTCGGCAGCGCCATCCGCTGGGCCCGCGCCTACGCCGATCGCCAGCTTGATCGCTTCGGGGTCCAGCCGCGCCAGTTGGCGCTCTCGCTTCCGGCTGAGAAGCCGGCCGTTGGCGCGCATCCGCTCACTGCTGCCCGCTAGCGGGGCGGTCGCCGGTTGTGCTGTTCCACAGCGCGGGGAGCTGGCCGGTCCGCTCCCACTCGCGCCAGGGCCCGAGCAGACCGACAGGGATAGGCGTAGGACGGCCGGTGCTGAGGCTGACAAAGCAGCCGCGTTGGACCGCGCTCGCCATCACGCGCTCGTCGACCACGAATTCGGCGGCGATCTCCCAGCGCGTCTTGCCCATCGCTGTTACCCAGATCCGGCCGACAAGGGGGTCGAACATCCGCACGGCGTGCCGATAGTCGATGGAGGTATGCAGGATAATGGGCGTGACGCCAAGGCGAACGCACTCCGAAAAGGGGAAGTACGCGGCGAGCAGCGCCATCCGCAGGTCCTCGAGCCAGCGGATGTAGACGATATTGCTGACGATCCCTGCGAAATCGATATCGTAGCCGCGAACGGCAATCGCGAGTTCGACAGTGAACGGGCGCATCGTTTCCTCCGGCAGGATCGTGCCGGGGCTAGGCGGCTCGCGGCAATGGTCGGTGCGCCCGCCGACGAGCGGGGGCGCGGCTGCGCTGGCGCAGCACGCCGACAATGCCAGTCAGCAGGGAGGCAAGTCCGCCAACCCAGGCGAGGGTCAGCGGAACGGCGAACTCGAACTGGATCCGGAGGGCTGCGATGCCGCGCGGCTCCGGCCAAGCGAGCGCCCAGAAGAGCCCCGAGAAGATCGCCACGAAACCGGCGACCCCCAGCCACCAGAGCCCAAGCTTGATTTCCGGCCAGCCTGCCGGCCGCGTTGGGCGCGGGAACTGTTCGCTCTCGCCAGCAGTCGCGGTCGGATCGAGCAGCAGGTCGGCAGGCTGGCTTCGCACTCTCCGGGAAGCGTGTCGGGGCACTGTCTCAACGACCATGACCTCTCCTCACTTGCCCGCACCGCCAGTCTGCCAAACATGACCAGTCCAAACAATCAGTTCGGACTTGAGGCAGCGCGGGCTTCCGGTCACACCGGCAGCGGGAGCTCGGTATCATTGCGGGAGGAGGCGCGATGAGCACGATCGTGCGACGCCATCGCTTCACGGTTGAGGAGTATCGGCGGCTGTCGGACCTTGGGCTGCTGGGCGAGGAAGGACGCACCGAGTTGCTGGACGGGGAGATCTTCGACATGCCGGCAATCCGACCGCCGCACGCCTATTGCGTTGGAGCGTTGACCAAGCTGTGCGTGCTTGGTGTCGGGGATGCGGCGGTGGTCTGGGTTCAGAATCCCGCCGCGATCGACCGGCAATCCGAGCCCCAGCCGGACCTGCTGCTCCTCAGGGGGCCCGGGGACCGTTACCGGACGGCGCACCCGACGGCGGCAGACATTCTGCTGGTGATTGAGGTGGCGGACACGAGTTATCGCCACGACCGTGAGGTGAAGCTGCCGCTCTATGCCCGCGCCGGCATCCCCGAGGTGTGGATTGTCAATCTCCCGGCGCGGCAGGTTGAGGTGTATCGCGAGCCGGAGAGAGAAGCCTATCGCGAGCAGCGGGTCGTTGGCCCGGAAGGACAGATCGTCCCCGCTGCCCTGCCACAGCTTGCTGTTCCCGTTGCCGCGATCCTGCCGTAAGCGAACCGGCGGCAGAGCGCATGGAGCTGCTGGAGCGCCAAGCGGTTAAGAGTGCGCTGCCGGTGGTGGGGACGGCGATCGGGGCGCACCGTGTCGATTCGCTGGCGCGCCTCGCAACACTGCTCATGCTGGCCGCCGTGGGGCAAGAGGACGCCGGCGCGCGCGGCCTCTCGTCCCTGACACGCCATGATGGCGTTCTGGACGCGGTCAAGGGTGCCCTGAGGGCACTGCCCTCGCCCTGCTCGCGGCCGCGCTTCCTGGCTCGAGGCGGGGCCTGCTGTAACAGCGCGCGGCCGGAAGCGGTGCTGGAGAACGTCTTAGCCCGCGCTCGGTCGGTCGATCCCCGTCAAAAATCGGGCGGGATCCTCTATTGTGTGCAGCACCGATCAGCGCGCCTGACGGCGCGGTGGGAGCGTGATGCATGGACGGCGCCGGACAACCAGCTCTCGCGCTCGACGATCGCGGCCTGCCGGCGGACCGGCTGCTGGAGGCCTACCGGCAGATGGTCACCATCCGGCGTTTTGAAGAGCGCGCCCTCGATCTCTATCGCGCGGGCGAACTGCGCGGCAGCACTCACCCCTACATCGGCATGGAAGCCGTCGCTGTCGGGGTCTGTCTCGCGCTCGAGCCGGGCGACTACATTTCGAGCACCCATCGCGGCCATGGCCACACAATCGCCAAAGGCGGCGACGTCCGCCGGATGATGGCCGAACTGCTCGGCCGGGCGACCGGCTACTCCGGCGGCAAGGGGGGCAGCATGCATATCGCCGACCTCGACCGCAAGATGCTGGGCGCGAACGGCATCGTTGGCGGCGGGATCGGCCTCGCGGCCGGCGCGGCGCTCACCGCCAAGCTTCAGCGCACCGGCGCGATCGCGGTCTCCTTCTTCGGCGACGGCGCGCTCAATCAAGGTGTCCTCCATGAAGTGAGCAACCTCGCCGCAATCTGGTCGCTGCCGGTTGTCTTCGTCTGCGAGAACAACCAGTACGCAATGTCAGCGGCGGCGGCGTGGACGATCGCCGGCGGGGACCCGGCGAAGCGAGCGGCCGGCTACGGCATCCCGGGGGTGACGGTAGACGGCATGGACGTCGAAGCGGTGGCGCGGGCGGCGCGCCAGCTCGTTGCTCGCGCCCGGCGGGGCGAGGGGCCGAGCTACCTGATCGCCAGCACCTACCGGTTCGTCGGCCACCACGCCGGCGACCCGCTCAACTACCGCCCGAAGGACGAGGCCGAGCGGTGGCGAGCCCGCGACCCGATCCGTCTTCTCGGCGAACGGCTGGTGGCGCGCGGCATGGCGACGGCCGATGACCTCGCCGCGATCGATGCCGAGGCGGTAGCGCGCATCGACGATGCTGTCGCCTTCGCCAAGGCAAGTCCGCCACCGACTGTCGACCAGCTCCTGACGGACATCTACGCGTAGTGGGGGAGCACAATGGTGACGACCTCCGAGCGGCAGGCGCCCGCCCCGGCCTCAGCAGGCGACGAGCGTCTCCTCACCTATGCGCAGGCGCTGAACGAGGCGCTGCGCGAAGAGATGCGTCGCGACCCAACGGTGTTCGTGATGGGGGAGGATGTAGCGGCGTGGGGCGGCGGCGGGGTGTTCGGCGTGACGCGCGGTCTCGCCGATGAGTTCGGCACCGAACGCGTGCGCGACACTCCGATTTCCGAGGAGGCGATTGTCGCGCTTGCGGTTGGCGCGGCGGCTGCTGGCAGCCGGCCGGTCGTCGAACTGATGTATGTCGACTTCGTCGGCCTCGCGATGGAGCCGCTCGTCAACCAAGCGGCCAAGCTGCGCTACATGTTTGGCGGCAAGGTGAGCGTCCCCCTCGTCCTGCGGACCCAGCAGGGCGCCGGACGCGGCAACGCCGCCCAGCACAGCCAGAGCCTCGAGGCGTGGTTTTGTCATGTCCCCGGCCTCAAGGTCGTCACCCCGAGCACACCGGCCGACGCCAAGGGGCTGCTCGTGAGCGCGATCCGCGACAACAATCCGGTCGTTTTCCTCGAGCACAAGCTGCTCTACGGCACGAGAGGCTACGTCCCTGCCGGCGAGTATGCCATCCCGCTCGGTGTCGCGGACATCAAGCGTCCGGGCCGGCACGTTACTGTCGTCGGCATCCATATGATGGTGCTGAAGGCGCTTCAGGCTGCCGAGCAGCTGGCCGAGGAGGGGATCGAACTCGAGGTGATCGACCCGCGCACGCTTGTCCCTCTTGACGAGGCGGCGATCGTCGCCTCGGTTAAGAAGACGGGGCGGCTGATCGTCACCCACGAAGCGGTGACGCGGGCCGGCTATGGGGCGGAGATCGTTGCCCGCGTTGTCGAGCTCGCCTTCGACTATCTCGATGCGCCGCCGCTGCGTGTCTGCGGCAAGAATGTGCCGGTTCCCTATAGCGCCGTGCTGGAGGAAGCAGCGCTGCCGCAAGTGGCCGACCTCGTCGCGGCTGCGCGGGCGCTCGTTCGCGGCGCGGCGTAGAGCCGCTGCGTTTCGATAGCGCGCCGGGGAGAGGAGGAGCGCCGCGGATCTGGGGCATCCTGATGGGAACAGCCCCCACTCGCCGCGGCCGGCTCGCCAAAGAAAGGAGCGCCGACGAGGATGCGGCTTGCGCCGGACAGAGCCGCCGGGGGCGATGCTGCCCGCCGCGACCATCGGGCAGACGCGCGGCGAACCCGTTCTCCAGCTGCCGGCAGGGGCGCTGCTCCTGAGCAGTTGCCTGCCGAAGGGTGGATGGGAGCCGTCTTCTCTCGCCGGGCGCGCCTCATCCTGCGCTCTCCCCTGCGAGGGGGCGCGGACGCACCATGCTGCGGCCTCTCCTCGCTGCGCTGCTCTCGGTTCGTGACCTCGCCGCGTGTCGTTTGGGGCAGTGCGCACGGTGCGCTCGCGTGAGGCAGCGGCGGGGCTTTGCGGAGAAGACGTCATCGGCGCCCGCATGTCGAAGGGGCTCGTTCCGGCTCGAGAGAGGGAGCCCTGCCGCGATGCGCTGCCTCCCCGACAGCGAGCTCGGCCTGCTGTCCTGCCGCCGTCCTGCGCTCTGCCTCGGAACGGCGCTCCGCTCCTCTCGGCCGCTCAGCGCTCTATCGAAGGGGGAGCGCTTGTCAACGCAGGCGTCCCGCGCGGCGAACAGCTGCCCGCCTGAAGAGACGCACTGAGGGGCGTGCGGGGAAACGTGACGGTCTCGAACGCGCGTCGCCGGTCGCTTCAGCCGTGTGCGGGAGGGGATGCTGAACAGTTCCGTTCGGACGCTGTCGCTGGAGGAGGACCGCTGCCCGGCCGCTAGGGCGCGGCGTTCTCCCTTGCCCAGCACGACGCCAGCGGGCGCCGGCTCGGCGTCGGACGGCGCGCCGGAGGTTCGGGGGCGGCGGTCGGCCGGCGTTTCTTCAGGCCAGTTGGCTGCCGTGCTCCCTGCACGGCAGCGGCATTGCCGGCGGGTCGTGCCGAAGCGCGGCGCCTCTTCCGGCGGGTGCCGATTGCCTCTATTAGACTTTTGTTAGACGCCTTGACACGACTTGTATCAAGTTCGTACAGTTGCAGCAGCAGTCACGGGCGGACGAGCGTGATGGTTGAGAAAGCGCAGTACATCATTTCCGTGGCGGCGCGCATTGTCGAGATGCACCCGCAGACGTTGCGGAAGTATGAGCGTGCTGGCTTCCTGGAGCCCTCGCGCTCGGAGGGCAATCTCCGCCTCTACTCGGCAGAAGATCTCGACCGGCTGTTTCAGATTAAGACGCTGGTCGAAGAGCGGGGGATCAATCTCGCCGGGGTGGAATTAGCGCTGCGGTTGACGCGCCGTCTGCGTGAGCTGGACGAGCTGTTGGGGCAGCTGGACAGCCTTTCTGCTGAACACCGAGAGCTCAGCCGAGCCGCCATCCGGGCCATGCTCGACGAGCTCGGCGTCCCCAAATCATCATATGGAGGAACGCATGGCCAAAGTGATAGGCATTGACCTTGGGACGACGAACTCCGTCGTCGCCGTGATGGACGCCGGCGAGCCGGTCGTCATCGAAAACGCCGAAGGCAACCGCATCACTCCTTCGGTCGTCGCCATCAACCCCAAGACCGGCGAACGGCTCGTCGGTCAAGTCGCCAAGCGGCAGGCGATCACCAACCCCTTGAACACGATCTTCTCGGTCAAGCGTCTGATGGGCCGCAAGTTTGACGACCCGATGGTCCAGCGGACGATGAAGATCGTTCCCTACAAGATTGTGCCGGCGCCGAATGGTGATGCCTGGGTCGAGATGGGCGGCAAGAAATACAGCCCGCCGGAGATCTCGGCCATGATCCTGCAGAAACTGAAGACCGATGCCGAGGCGAAGCTGGGCGAGAAGATCACCCAGGCCGTCATCACCGTCCCGGCCTACTTCAACGACAGCCAGCGCCAAGCGACCCGCGACGCCGGCAAGATCGCCGGCCTGGAAGTGCTGCGCATTATCAACGAGCCGACGGCAGCGGCGCTTGCTTACGGCCTCGACAAGAAGAAGGACGAGTACATCGCCGTGTATGACCTCGGCGGTGGCACCTTCGACATTTCGATCCTCCAGCTGGGCGACGGGGTCTTCGAGGTCAAGAGCACCAACGGAGACACGTTCCTTGGCGGCGATGACTTCGACCAGCGGATCATCGACTGGCTGGCGGATGAGTTCCGCAAGGAGCAGGGGATCGACCTGCGCCAAGACCGGATGGCGATGCAGCGCCTGAAGGAGGCTGCGGAGAAGGCGAAGATCGAACTGTCTTCGACCCAGCAGACAGAGATCAACCTGCCGTTTATCACGGCCGATTCGAGCGGGCCGAAGCATCTGACGATGACCCTGACGCGCGCCAAGCTGGAGCAGCTCGTCGAAGACTTGGTCGAGCGCACGGTCGGGCCGGTCCAGCAGGCGCTCAAGGATGCCGGACTGACCGCCAGCCAGATCGATGAGGTGGTGCTTGTCGGCGGCCAGACGCGCATGCCGCTCGTTATCGAGCGCGTCCGCAGGCTGTTCGGCAAGGAGCCGCACAAGGGTGTCAACCCCGACGAGGTGGTGGCGATCGGCGCGGCGATCCAAGCCGGGGTGCTGAAGGGCGAAGTGCGCGACGTCTTGCTGCTCGACGTGACGCCGCTGACGCTCGGCATCGAGACGCTCGGCGGAGTGATGACGCCGCTCATCCCGCGCAACACCACCATTCCGACGAGTAAGAGCGAGATCTTCTCGACCGCGTCGGACAACCAGACCTCGGTCGAGATCCATGTCCTCCAAGGCGAGCGGCCGATGGCGAGCGAGAACAAATCGATCGGCCGGTTTGTTCTCGACGGCATCCTTCCCGCGCCGCGCGGCGTGCCGCAGATCGAGGTGACCTTCGACCTGAACGCCGACGGCATCCTCTCGGTCTCGGCAAAAGACAAAGCGACAGGACGCGAGCAGAAGATCACGATCCAGCCCTCGAGCGGCCTCTCGAAAGAGGAGATTGAGCGGATGATCCGCGACGCTGAGGCGCATGCCGAAGAGGACCGCCGCCGCCGCGAGGAGATCGAACTGCGCAACCAAGCTGACTCGCTCGCCTACCAAGCGGAGAAGATGCTGCGCGAGCACAGCGAGCGTATCCCCTCTGACCTGAAGCTAGAGGTCGAAGGCAAGATCGCGGCGGTGCGCTCGGCACTCCAAAGCGGCGACGCTACCACAATCCGCACCGCGCGCGATGAGCTGTCGCAGGCGCTCCAGCGCGTCGGGCAGGCGGTCTACAGTCAGCAGGCTGCCGGCGGCGATGGTCCAAGCGCTGGGCCGAGCGCCGGGCCGCGCCCGTCCGATGAGGGCACCGTCGAAGGCGAGTTCCGCGAACTGTAGCGCCTCATCTCCTGCCCCCTCTCCCAAGGAGAGGGGGTTTTTCTGCCGTGGCGCCCTCACCCCCCCCGCCGAGCCCGCTCGGCGCTCCTCGAGGGTCCTGAACGTCAATTCGCATATCCGGCCCGAGCCTGCTCGGCCGTAATCAGACCGAGTTGCCGCTGCCGGGCGACGACGTGGCTGCTCGCAACGACGCCAGGAATGCTGCCCGTCATGGCTCTGCCTGTCGCTGGCGGCAGGATGCACTCGCAAGACGCCATTGACGGACGCCCGTCAGAGCGGCAGATACCGACGATGGCAGATGATACCCCCCAGCGATCGGCTCAGTGACGGCGAAGACGAGCGCGGCATCTACGAAGCCGTCGCTGCCGGCCGGCTGGCGCAGACTTTTGCCCCTCTCGTCACCCTTGGGGTTGCGACGACAGCCTCGCGCGGTCAAACGGCGCGAGCGTACTGCATGCCGCCGAGATGGCGCACGACGCCCTTCAGTTCGAGCATGACCAGCGCGGCGCTGACGCTCGCGGCGGGCAGGTCGGCCAGCCGGCAGAGCTCGTCGATGTGGAGCGGCTCGCGCGAGAGGTGTGGCAAGAGCGCGGCCTCGACCGGGTCGTCCGTAAGGGCTTCCTGCATGTCGAGCCGGCCCTGCAGGGGGCCAACTTCGTCGATCACGTCCTCGACCGTGCTGACCAGCTTGGCGAGGCCGCGCTTGATGAACTGGTTCGGCCCGTCCGAGAGGGACGAGAAGATGCTCCCGGGAACAGCAAACGTCTCGCGGTTCTGGTTGAGCGCGTAGGCGAGAGTAAGGAGTGCTCCGCTGGAGCGGTCTCCTTCGACGACAAGGACGCCGCGACTCAGTCCGCTGATGATCCGGTTGCGCTGGGGGAAGTTGGTCGGCGCCGGCTTTGTCCCGAGGGGATATTCGCTCACGAGCGCGCCCTGCTCGACGATGCGCGCTGCCAGCTTGGCGTTCTCAGCGGGGTAGATAATGTCCAGCCCGGAACCGAAGACGGCGATCGTCCGGCCACCGGCATCGAGGCTGGCGAGGTGAGCGACGGTGTCGATGCCCCGGGCGAGCCCGCTGACGACAGTGTAGCCGCGCTGAGCGAGGTCGCGGGCGAACTGGGCCGCTGCCTGCCGGCCATACGGGGTCGCTCGGCGCGTGCCGACGACGGCGATCGCGCGGCTATCTTCGTCTCGAAGCGTGCCGCGCACGAAGAGCACGGGCGGGGCAGCATCGATCTCGCGCAGCAGGCGGGGATAGGCGGGATCATTCCAGTCGAAGGCGCGCACGCCGGCCCGGTGCAGCTGCTCCAGTTCGCGCTCGGGATCGATGGACGCCTTCGCTGCCGCCAGCGCCTCGCGGGTACGCTCGTCAATGCCGGCGGCGGCCAAGGCGGCAGCGCTCGCCCGCCAAGCGAACGAAAGGTCGCCGAAGGCCTGCTCCAGGCGGCGAAACTTCGACGGACCGATACCCGGCACGCGCGCCAAGGCGATGCGGTAGGCAAGATCCTCGCTCATGGCGGCCCGCTGGGCGTCGGTCGCTCCGGTGTCAGTGTCGGCGGACGACGCGGATATCGTCGATCACTGCAGCGATGCCCGGCAAGGAACGGACAATCTCGAGAGCGGCGTCGCGGACCTCGGGGCTGGGAACGGTGCCGAGCAGCCGGATCCGATCCTCGACGGCGGTGATCTCGATCTGATGGCCAGCGGTGCGCGGGTCGCGGGCGAGGGCCTGATTGATCCGCCAGATGATGCCGACATCCCGGCTGGTATTGAGGCGGTTTGCCACGCGGTAACGGTGCGGCTCCGGCAACATCGCGACCTTCTCCCGACGATCGTTCCCCGCTGATTGTAGCCGACGTCATGCGCAGCTCTCCGGCCTCCGCTTGGCCCGACGCTCGGCATGGCGAGCTCAGCGGTGCAGTCGACGCGGCTCGAGGCCCACGCGGCATAGCCGCGCGCTTAGGAACCGCTCTCTCGGTTCCATTCCCCTCAGGCTCACGCATTGCGAGGGCAATCCTTGCCCAGGGTCCTGCTCCTGTTCCGCGCGTTCTAGGCTCGCGCTGCGCATTGCCCGAGCCGCTCCGCGCTCGCGACGGCATCGCGACGGCGCTGGAGCGCTGCATCAGGCGCATCGCCCTCGCCGTCGGCGATGGTCGCCTGCCCTCGGTTGCCCTAGGAGCGCGGCCGCAGCATCCCTCTCGCTCGCCTCACCGTCAGCACTGCGGCGCGCTTCAGCCTTCAAAAACCATAAAGGGAGCAGCACGCCACTCGCCCTGCTGCAGCGAGGCTCCCCGAGCGCCGAGACAAGCAAGACAGTATCGAGGTGACGGTCGCCTCCTTTTGTGCCGGCATCAAACCGGGGTGTACTTTCCCCGTCATGGCAAGGTTCTTGAGGAGAAACAAAGCGACTCGTCCAGAAAATTAAGCTGGGGCCGCTGCCGCCGCTATTGCGAACGACGGGCGCTTAGCGTGGAACTTCCATTGCTTTCCAGCCCGGTAGGCTGAGCCCTGCTGTCTCCGTCATAGTGAGCTTGCGCAGTGCTGCTGCTACTCTGGCTGCGGGCATTAGGCTGAGCCCTGCTGTCTCCGTCATTGCGAGGCCCGCCGCAGGCGGGCCGTGGCAATCCCGTCCTCAGTGGGACCACGCTCACTTCAGCAGAGGCTGCGGTCTCAGTTCTGATCGGGGTTGCCACGCTCGCTGCGCTCGCTCGCAACGACGGGCTTGTGGCCTGCGGGTGGTAGCGCCTTCGGCGCGGTGCTGTGCGCTCGCAACGACGGGCTTGTGGCCTGCGGGTGGTAGCGCTTTCGGCCGGGGTGCTGTGCGCTCGCAGCGACGGGCTTGTGGCCTGCGGGTGGTAGCGCCTTCAGCGCGGTGCTGCGCTCGCTCGCAGCGACGCCGGACGAGATCCCACGCTGGAAGGCTGACGGCGCCAGACGAGGGGCGCAACGATGACCGGGAACGCCTCGGGCGGCCCCGTGATCGTGCTGCCAAATCGACCGCGCGTCCAGTCGGAGGAAAGAGGAGGGCAGGGAGGAGCGCGGCGTGGCCTGCAGCCGATTGCTGGGGCGCTGCTTACTGCCTCTCCTCGCGCCACTTGCGGAGGGCGCGCTCGTGAGTGGCGAAGGCGACCGGCGGCAGGGCGTCAGGAGGGAAGACCGCGACCTCGGCGGCATCATCGCCTGGCCGGAGCGTCCCGCCTCGCGCAACGGCGCGGTAGAAGACCGCGAGCCCGTGCTTGTTCGGCTCAAAGAACGACTGCGCATCCACCAGCCCCAGCAGCGCGATTTCAAGCCCCGTCTCCTCGCGCACCTCGCGCCGGGCGGCGTCTTCGACATCCTCGTCCCAATCGACAAAGCCGCCCGGCAGCGCCCAGCGGCCGAGCCCGGGCTCATTCGCCCGCTTGACGAGGACGACCCCGCCGGCATGCTCAACGATGCAGACGGCGACCGGCGCTTGGTTGCGGTAGTGAATGCGGCCGCAGCGCGTGCAGACCGGCCGCAGCTTGCCTTCGACGGGACGCTCCTCCAGCGGTCCGCCGCACGCCGTGCAGAACTTCACGCGCCGAACCGGCCGAGTGGCGCGCCGCCGAGCAGATGGTAATGAAGGTGAAAGATCGTCTGGCCGGAATGCGGGCCATTGTTGACGACCAGCCGGTAGCCGGTCTCGGCGATCCCGTGCTGCTGCGCGACAGTGTTCGCCGCTGCGTGGATCGCGCCCAGCAGCGGGCCATGGTCGGCGGTGAGCGCGCTCAGGCCGCTTAGATGCTCGCGCGGGACGATGAGGATATGGACGGGCGCTTGCGGCGCGATGTCGTGGAAGGCGACAACGCGCTCGTCTTGATACGCCATGCGGGATGGGATCTCGCCCGCGATGATCTTGCAGAACAGACAGTCCACGCTACCCTCCACCGATCATGCGGACGATCTCGATCGTCGCGCCGTCGGCAATGACGGTCTCGCTGAAGCGCTCGCGGGCGACAATCTCCCCCGACAGCTCAACCGCCACGATCCGCGGGTCAACTTTAAGCGATTCAAGAAGCGCCGCAACTGTCATCCCCGCGGGGATCTCGCGCGGCGCGCCGTTGAGCTGGACACGAATCATGGTCGTCCCTCCGAAGGCACGCGCGATCGCCGCCGCCGCATCCCGTCGGTCAGCTGCGCCGAGCACTGCCGAGATGACAGCAACCCCGTCTGCACCGGCGACCCGCACGTCGGGAGCGCGCTCGGCAGTGATGCCGCCGATAGCGAGGAGCGGCTTGCTCGTCGCGGCGCGGACAGCGCGCAGCAGGTCGAGACCGCTTGCTGGGCGGTCGGGATGAGAGCGGCTGGGGTAGATCGTCCCGACGATAAAGAAATCTGCCTCATCGAGATCGGTGACGGCGTGGACTGAGCGGCCGACGATCAGCCGGGGCGCGATGCGCCGCACAGCAGCGACCGGCAAGCCGCCCGTCGGCAACTGGACCCCATCCGCGCCCGCCGCGAGGGCGATGTCGACCCGCTCATTGACGAAGAGCAGGACGCCTGCCGGCAGCCGCGCGCGCAGGGCGCAGGCCAGTTCATACTGCTGACGCGCCGGGAGGTCCGGCTCGCGCAGCTGCACTGCCGTCGCGCCGCCCGCCGCTGCTTCGACGAGCGCGTCCACCAGTCCCTCCGCGCCGGTCAGGCGGCGGTCGGAGACGACAAGCAGCCCGCCGATCGTCACCGGACGACCCCCTCCAGCGGGCTGCTTGCGCTGGCGTAGGCGCGCTTCGGGATCCGGCCGGCGCGATAGGCGAGGCGGCCGGCCTCGACACCAAGCCGAAATGCTTCCGCCATCAGTGCCGGGTCCTTCGCTTCAGCGATGGCCGTGTTGACGAGAACGGCACTTGCGCCAATCTCCATCGCGAGAGCGGCATCAGAAGGCGCTCCCAGCCCCGCGTCGACGACAACGGGGACGCTCGCCTGCTCAATGATGATCTTGATCTGCTCGAAGTTGACCATTCCTTGCCCTGAGCCAATCGGCGAGGCGAGCGGCATGACCGTTGCGCAGCCGATCTCCTCCAGCCGGCGAGCAAGCACCGGGTCGTCGTTGATATACGGCAGAACGTCGAAGCCTTCTTCAATCAGCCGTCGCGCCGCCTCGAGCGTCCCGATCGGGTCGGGAAGGAGGTATTTCGGGTCAGGGATCACTTCGAGTTTGATCCAGTTCGGCAGGCCGAGCGCGCGCGCGAGACGGGCAATCCGCAGCGCCTCCTCTGGGGTGGCACAGCCGGCGGTGTTCGGCAGGATGGTGTAGCGCGACCAGTCGACATAGTCGAGCAGGGTCTTCTCCCCCGGACGGTCGAGCGGCAGGCGGCGAATGGCGACGGTGACAATCTCGGTCCCCGAGGCGGCAAGCGCCGCGTTCATCTCCTCGGGCGTCCGGTACTTGCCGGTGCCGAGCATCAACCGCGAGCGAAACGTTCGGCCAGCGATGATCAGGGGGTCGGTCATAGCGCTCCTCCGGTGCGCGGGAACGAGAAACGCCGCCTCCGAACGGCCGGTGCGGCGTTTGCATTCCACGCATTCCCTCCGCCGGCACGACCCGGATCAGGTGTTTCGGGGTCATCGGCGGCTCCTGCCGATTTCTCAGCCCGACTCCCGGGCTCCCCCAGCGCGCACATGTTCAGTTCATTCTCAATATCCTACCACACCCTCATGACGAGCGCGCCGGCGGGGCATGGGCGTTCTTCCCGAAAGGAGACGCGAACAAGGCGCTCCGATCGTCGTGCCGCCCGCCTTCGTCGCGAGGCCGCTCGCCGCGTGGACAGCGGGCCACCCTTCGAGCAGACGCAGGGAGCGAGCGTTCCTCACCAAAGCGCGCTCGCCCGCCTTGCCGACGTCCTTGCGGACGTCTTCGAGCCCCGGGGGGAGCGGCCGAGAGCGGCGCTAGTCACTGAAACGCTTTGGAAGTGGCAGGCGAAACGGTGCTCGGGCGACCGCCGGACCGACGTGCCGGCTCCGAGCGCTCTCCGGTCCAGTTCGGCGACGATGGCTGACTCTTCGTGCGAGCCGACTGCATCAGCAGCTTCGGCAGCGCCCGCCGCTCGCTCGGGCCGGTGGTGCTCACGCGCGCCCGCTGTCCGCCCGGCTCGCTCGATCAGCAACTCCTCGCTCCCTCCCTACCGTCACCGGCGTCAGGCGTGACGGGGAGCATCACCTCTTTCTGCTCACCGTGATCGTCAGCGCGCAGCGTCTCCTCCCGCGGCGCGGGGGAGGGCGGCTACCGCTCCGCTTCTTGGAGTTCCCGCTCGAGGCGGGCAGCATACTCCGGATCGAGCGGCGCGTCGTCGGCCGGAACGAGAGGGGCGCTCGGCGCGCGCCGGCTCAGTCGGCGGAGAGCGAGGGTGACCACGCCGATGCCGATCACAAACCCAACGGCCGGCATAATCCACGCCGTCAGACTAGGGCCTTCCTTCGGCGGCGCGACGAGGATCGACTCGCCGTAGCGCTCGACGAAATAGGCGGTGATCTGCTCAGGGGTCTCGCCGGCGGCGAGCTTTTGGCGGATCTGCTCTTTCATCTGATTGGCGAGCGCGCTATCGGACCCTTCGAGCGACGTCTCGCAGACAGGACATTTGAGCGTGCGGTAGAGGAGAAAGGCGTCCCGCGTCGGGTCTTGGGCGAAGGCCGGCGTGACAGCGAGAGCGCCGAGCAGCAGAGCGAGCAGGAGACGGAACATTGCGCTACCCCATGGATGGCACTGGCCAGAACGCGGCAAGCCGTCCGACCAGCATGGCGACAATGTAGGACCGGTCGGTGAGGAACAGCACGCCGACAGCGATGAGCGTCAGCCCGGAGAGCGCGCTGAGCGGGCCGCTCACTCGGCGCAGCGCGCGCCAAGCGCCGAGCAGGCGGCTCAGTCCGACCCCGACCGCGACGAAGGGGAGCCCGAGGCCAAGGGAGTAGGCGAGCAGCAGCAGCCCCGCTTGGCCGACCGTCTCGCGGGTGCCGGCGTAGAACAGGATCGAGGCGAGGATCGGCCCGATGCAGGGCGTCCAGCCGAAGGCGAAGGCCATCCCGAGGAGCACGGGGCCAGCCGGGCCAAGCGCCTCACGCGGGAGATGAACGCGTCGGTCGGCCTGCAGAAACCGCGGCCCGATGCCGATCAGCGTCAGCCCCATTACGATGAGGAGTGCTCCGCCGGCGCGGTAAAGCACGGGGCGGACCCCCTCCATGGCCGCGCCAACCAGCCCGGCCGACATGCCGAGCGCGACAAAGACGAAGGTAAACCCGAGGACGAACAGCAAGGTCGTGCCAAGCACCCGGGTGATCGGCGCAGGCCGGTCGAGGGACGCGCCGGAGACGTACGCGACATAGCCCGGCACGAGCGGCGCAACGCACGGCGAGAGGAACGAGACAAGCCCGGCCAGGAAGGCGACGGTCCAGCTGACGTGCGGAACGAGGTCGGTCACTTCGTCAACTCATCCAGCAGGAGCGCAATCTGCCGGTCGGTCAACGGCCCGACCCACTTGCGGACGATCATGCCGTTGCGGTCGATGAAGAACGACTCTGGGACGCCTCCAACGCCGTAGTCGATTGCGACCGCGCCAGTCGGGTCGAGGCCGTTCGGGTAGGTGATGCCATGCCGCTGGATGAAAGCGCGGGCGTTCTGCTCGCTATCCCACACCCCAACGCCGACGAGGACAAGTCCCGTGGACGCGTAGCGCTGAGCGGCCCGCTCGAGCACCGGCGCTTCCTCGATGCACGGGCCGCACCACGATGCCCAGAAGTTGACCAGCACCGGCCGGCCGCGCAATTCGTCGAGCGAGAGGGTCGAGCCATCGAAGAGGCGAAGAGTGAACGGCCGCGCCGGCCGCGGCTCGATCGGCACGTCGCCGCGCGGCTTTCCCGAGACCAGCAGCCCATAGCCGAGCAGTCCGAGCAGTGCGATGGCAACAGCGAAAACAAAGCCGATCCCGATCAGCCGCCCAACGGTCCATGTCGGGGAAGAGGGCTCGAGCGATGCCGATCGGTCGAGGGTGGAGGTCATCGTGCCTTTCGCGACATCCGGAAATCCGGCTGTCTCCAAAATTGTATCCGAGAACGGCGGCGGCGTCTTCCGACGTGAGCGCTGAGCACTCAGGCGTTGTCGAACCGCGCGCGCACTGTCTGGACCTCACCGAGAGCGCGCAGCAGGCGCAGCGCCCCGCGGTGCGCTTCCTCAGAAGCGCCCGCGCACCCGTCCTCGAGCGTGATGACGCCGCAGCCGCGGTCGACTGCCTCACGCGCGGTGCGCTCGACCCAAAGCTGACCGCCAACGCGCTCCCTCACCTCGCGGTGCGAGGCGGTGAGAGCGGCACGCTCCCTAGCCTCGGGCGACGACCTCCGTCCGACCGCGCTGTCAAGGAAAGCCGCTCTCTGCGCGCTGGGGGGCGCAGCGAGAAGGCATAGCGCATGCTGTCACAGCGGTCTCATCCGG
>JANWZD010000008.1:98729-147934 GCA_025054935.1 Dehalococcoidia bacterium
TGGTGACCACGACATCGCCTGCTTGGGGAGCAACCTCGTCGTGAAAGGCTGCGCCCCGACCCCCCGCGATCAAGGCGTTGCGAGCGGCAATGGCGGCGAAGAGCGGCGCGCGATGGTGCAAGTCCGGATAGCTAGGCCGGTAGGCGACCGCGACGTGGATGACAAGCAGTTCGCGCCGGCGAGCGCCCGAGCAGCAGCGTCGAGCAGCGCTTCGACCGCCGGCCGCATGGCGATGCGGTCGGGGCCGAACGTTCCGGCTGGGTGGACGAGGTCGTCCTGCAGATGCATCGCGAGCAGCGCAAGCGAGGAAGAGCGGGTCATGGGGCTATACTCCGCGCCAGAGGAAAGTGGAGAAAAGCATGACGATCGAGCGCCACTATCTCTCTGTCGGCGAGCGCCGTGTCCACTACCGCCGCGCCGGCAGCGGGCCGCCGCTCGTCATGCTCCATGCCGCGCCGAACAGTTCGCTCGTCCTCGAGCCGCTGATCACCGCGCTCGCCGCGGCGCGGACGGTGATCGCGCCCGATGCTCCGGGCTACGGCGAAAGCGCGCCGCTCGCGGTGCGCCGGCCGACGATCCACGACTACGCCGTCGCTCTTGGGGAAACGCTGGACGCGCTCGGCCTCGATCGTGTCGATCTCTACGGCTCGCACACCGGCGCGAAGACGGCGGTCGCGCTCGCCCTGCTGCGGCCCGACCGTGTCCGCAAGCTCGTGCTCGACGGCTACGGCCTGTACACCCCTGAGGAGCGCGATGACCTGATCGCTCACTTCTGTCCGCCGATCGAGCCCGACTGGGCCGGCAGCCATCTCGTCCGCGTCTGGGCGCTGCGGCGCGACATGTTCATCTTCTGGCCCTGGTATCGCCGCATCCCCGAGGCGCGGCTGCCGCTCGACCTGCCGACACCGGAACGGCTGCACGAGCTGGTCGTCGATTTCCTGCGCGGCGGGACCTTCCCCTGGCTCGGCCACCTCGCCGCATTCCGCTACGACGGGCTCGCCGCGATCCGGCAGGTAAGCGTGCCGACCCTCCTCTTCGCCGGCGAGGGCGACCCGCTTCGCCCACACCTCGAGCGGCTGACGGCAGGCGGAACGCTCCGCGTCGAGCCTGTGCCAGCGGGAATGCACGATGCCAGCGCGCTCGCCGAACGGACGCTGTCCTTCCTTGCCGGCGACGGTCTGCCGCCGGCCGCGCCGCCGCCTCCAGCGGTGGCAAGCCGCCCCGGCGTTATCCGCCGCCGCTACGTGCCGAGCCGGCTCGGGCCGATCCTGGCGCGGTTCAGCGGCGAGCTGGGCAGGAAGCGTCCGCTCGTTCTCTTCCAGAGTTCGCCTGGGTCAAGCGAGCCGCTCGAGCCGCTCCTCGCCGAGCTTGCGAGCGACCGCTTCGTCGTCGCCTTCGACACGCCCGGCAACGGCGACTCCGTTCCGTTCCCGGGTGAGCCGACCATCGACGACCTCGCCGCAGTCCTCGGCGACGCGATCGACGCGCTCGGCATCGACGACTACGACGTCTACGGCTACCACACGGGCGCGCTGATCGGCGTGCAATCGGCGCTCGACCGGCCGACGCGCGTCCGCCACGTCATCGCGGACGGCATTCCGCTCTATCCGCCGGCGCTGGCCGCCGAACTGCTAGAGCGCTACGCGCCGCCAATGACGATCGACCCGCACGGGGGACATCTTGTCTGGGCGTGGAACTTCCGGCGCGATATGACGCTCTGGTCGCCGTGGTACCGCCGCCAGATGCGCTCGGCGCGCCGACGCGACCCCTACCCCGACCCTGAAGAGCTGCATTGGGCAACGGTCGATTTTCTGAAGTCGGCGACGACCTATCACGTCAACTATTGGGCCGCGTTCCGCTATCCGACAGCGGAGCGGCTGACGCGCCTCAAGACACCGGCGCTGATGACGACGAAGCGGGGGGATTCGCTCGCTAGGGGCGTGCCGGAGGCGGCGCGGCTCGCGCCCGCGGCTGAGGCGCAGGACCACGCGGGGATCTCCTCTCCAGAAGCGCGCGCCCAAACTGCCGCACTCTTCCGCGCCTTTCTCGACCGGGAGCCGTAATCCCGTCGACTATCGGCGGTATGAAAAACTTTGATTGCAGATGCAACCCTGCTACACTGAAGCCGGAAGATTGGCAGCGCGTCACCCGGAGGAGGGCCGGGGATGCAGGAGGAAGGGATGAGGTCTGTCCTGACGACCTTGCTCGTAGCAGCCATGCTCGGCGCCGCCTGCGCGCCAGCCGCGCCCACGCCGCAGCCCACGACCGGAGGAGCGCAAGTCCCTGCGCCGCAGCGGGCGGCGGAGCAGATCTTGCGCATCGGGTCGGCAGGGCTCACGACGCTCGGGCCTGAGTCGGTGCTGGTCAACTTCAACCATATCCAGTTCGACTCCCTGCTCAACTTCGGTAAGGACTTTGTCATCCAGCCGGGCGTCGCCGAGAAGTGGGATCTTCAGCCGGATGGCACGACGTGGCGGTTCACGCTGCGCAAGGACATGACCTTCGGCAACGGCGAGCGGCTGACCGCCGATGACGTCGTCTTCACCATCGAGATGCTGCTCCAGCCCTCACCGACGAACACCGTCGGGCGCCAGTTGCTCTTCACCACCGGCGCGCGGAAGGTCGATGACTACACCGTCGATATCTTGACCAAGCAGCGCGACTACTCGCTGCTCTATGTCGCGCCGAATGTCTTTATCGTCTCGAAGAAGGCCGTCGAAGCGGTGGGCGGCTACCGCGAGTTCGTCACTAATCCGAAAGGCGGCGGCTCCGGCCCGTTCGAGTACATCGAGGGCAGGACGACCGACCAAGTGATCTACCGCTTGCGAAGCACGCCGCATCCCTACCGCAAGCCGAACGCGACCGAGATCCGCTGGCGCATCATCCCTGACCCAAGCCAGCGCATCAACGGCATCCGCGCGAATGAGCTTGACATCGTCCTCGGGGTCACCAACCCCGACCTCATCGACGCGGCGCGGCGCGAGGGGATGAACGTGCTCGCCGAGAGCGACAGCTATGTCAACATCCTGTTCAACAAGCGTGAGGCTGAGCAGACAGCGCTGCGCGATATCCGCGTCCGCCGCGCCCTCAACTACGCCGTCGACAAAGAAGCAATCGCGCGGACGATCTACCGCGGCTTCGGCACCCCGATCGGCCAGCTCGGCGCGCCGACCTCGCCGATGTACAACAAGAACATCCCGCCCTATCCGTATGACCCGAACCGGGCGAAGCAGCTCCTCGCCGAGGCTGGCTATCCGAACGGCATTACCCTGCAAGGGCTCCAGTTCTCGAACGCCGACCCCACGGGCGTCGCCCTCTTCCAAGCGGTCCATTCCGCGCACCGCGACGTCGGGATCAATTACCAACTGTTCCCGCTCGAGCAATCGCAGTACGTCCAAGTCGCGCTCGGCCAAGCGCCGCGCACGGAGCTGATCTCAGCCGGCGGCACCAACCCGAACGGCATCTTCTCCTTCAGCTGGCAGTTCCTGAAGTGCGACCAGCCGCCGCAGGTCGTCCTCTGGTGCGTCCCGGCGATGGACGAACTGCTGTCGCGCGCCTATGCCGAGCCAGACACCAACCGCCGCTGGACGATCCTGCAGGAAGCAATGAAAGCGTGGGCGGACGACGTGCCCATGGTCTTCCTCGTTGCCACCGCCACCTTCGTCATCACCTCGGCGAAGACGCAGGGTTTGGTGCGCACCACGCCGTCGTATTGGAACTACGACCCGGCCTATAAGATCCAGTAACTCGCGCCCCGGCGCGGCCCGTGCGATACTCGGGACGGAGAGACGCGATGCTCCGTCCCGAGCTTGCTGTTGCCCCTGACGCCATCGCTGCTGTCTGCCGCCGCTACGGCATCATGCGCCTCAGCCTCTTCGGCTCGGCGCTGCGTGAGGATTTCCGTCCGGAGAGCGACCTCGACCTGCTTGCCGACTTCGCCCCGGATGCCGGTCTTGCGCGCTTTGCGGCTGCCGAGGCGCTGAGTGCCCTGTTTGGCCGGCCGGTTGACCTCGTCGACCGGCAGGGGCTTGCGCCACGCCTGCGCGCCGGCATTCTTGCCAGTGAACGGCTACTCTATGAGCGCCATCCGGACGGGAGCGAGACGATGCTCCCAGTCGCCATTGAGGAGCTGGCACCGCCAATGGCCAAGGACGAGCGCGCTTACCTCGAAGACATGCTCGCCGCCGCCGAAGAGCTGCGCGCAATCGTGGCCGGGCTCGACCGAGCGGAGTTCTCCTCAAACCGGGTCGTTCAGCTTGCGGTGCTGCATCTCATCCAGACGATTGGCGAAGCAGCGAGCAAGGTGTCGCGCGAGACGCGTGAGGCGCATCCGGACATTCCGTGGGCGGCGATGATAGGGATGCGCAACCGCATCGTTCATGCCTACGACCGCCTTGACGACGACCTGGTCTGGCAGGTCGCCCGCGAGCAGATGCCGCCTCTTATCGCCTCGCTGCGCCGCCTCGTAGCTAATACGGAAGCGTAACCGCGCTTCTTCGAGAATCCATGTCTCCTAGTGCGCAAGACGGAACCGCCGCACGAGCTGGCGCGTTGCCAGCGCCTCCGCCAACTCGTGGCGCACGACGCCCTCCCGCGCCAGAGCCCGTATCTCCGCTTCGTTTGCGGCGTGCTGCAGCGGCGAGGGGAATAGTCGGAGAAAACGGTCGCTAGCTGCTCAGCGGTGTGTGCCGGTCAGAGAACCGCGCGATCCGGGGAGCCCTGGCTGATACTGCGTGAAGACGAGCTCCCCTTCCGAGAGGAAGATAGGTACCGACGTTAGCCAGTAATCGGTATAGCCAACAGTTGCTTGTTCGGCAATCAAGGTGCGCTGAAGCTCGCGAAAGGCGGCTTCGTCGAGCCAGCCGACATCGCGCTGCAAATCGCTCCACATTGTGGCGAGGGTGCCAAGGCCGAGAAACCCGAGCCAGACAATACCACCAGCCAGCCCGAGTGGCCGCAGGTCGCGGAGCAAGCGGGCGAGAGTACTGCCGATGACCAGAGCCGCCGCACACCGAAGATAGTGCGTCGAGAAGAGGTCGGCGAGGTTCGCGGCGCCGACAAGCAGGCACCGAGATTGCCGATGAGAAGCCCTGCGACAGCAGCAATGGGCAGCTTCGAGAGCGGAAGGGGGTGAGGGTGAGAAGGGCGAGCAGCACTCCACGGTTCCACCACCCGAAGAGCCTGACCAGCCGAAAATCACTCGCCTCGCAGACAGCCGTGACTGAAGAGCAGGAGTAAGCCGGCTCCCCGCTGAGCGACGCTGCTGCCCCAACCAGCCAAGAGAGGGGGATTTTGCGGCGATGCTGCTGGCCCGGGTAATAGGGCGCGTAACGCCCCTTGCTGATTTCGCGGGCAAGCAGCGCGAAAAACGCCTCATCGGCGTCGAAGTTCGCCTGCCAGTGCCACGTGCTGAGCGCTGGCGGGACAAGCGCGAAGTCCACCATCAGTATCGCAACGAAGAGGACGGAAGCAGCGCGTCGCTGCGGCGCGCCCTCGGCCATTGCCTAAGAGCATTCTCCAGCGGGGCGACTCGTTGCGGCTCTCCGCCGGCTGCTTGTATCCATCACGCTTGCGACCCGTTGGCTACTGCAGGGGGCGCCGCATTTCAGCCGCTGCCTCCTTGCCGCGCTCGCAGGTGAGCGCCGCTACCACGGGCGGAAGCCGGGCGACGTGAGCGACAGCGTCGCCAGTTGAGCGACGAGCGGCGGCACGTAGGCGATCGCGATCAGCACGAGCGCGCCCACAATCCACGGCCGCCAGCGGTCGAGGATCGCTGGGGCATCCTCCGGGCCGGAGACTGCTTCTGCCCGAGGAAACTCGACGTTAGCTGGCGCTTTCGAGGCGGTCAGGGTCAGGATGAGAACAGCAAAGAAGAGCAGCCCGCTGATCGTCATCAGTACGCCGCCGACGCCAATGAAGGGCAAGATGTTTTGCCATTCAGGCTGGAGAGCGAGATAGGGCGCATCGCCGATCATCGAGCGGCGCGGCATTCCGAGAAGCCCGAGGCGATGGAGCGCGTTCGAGAAGATCGCCATTCCGATGAACCACATCCATGCCTGAATGAGGGCTATCCGATTGCTGAACAGCCGCTTTCCTGAGAGATACGGCACCAGCCAATAGAGAACGCCCATGAAGGTGAGCGTTACGGCTGTGCCGACCGTCAGGTGAAAATGGCCGACCACCCAAGCGGTGTTATGAACGACGTTGTTGACGTTGTAGGAGGCATTTACGAGACCGCTAATCCCGCCGAAGGCGAAGAGGATCATGGCAAGGAGTTGGGCTGTCACTGAGGCGTTGCCCCAGGGCAGCTTCACGATCCAACTGAGCCAGCCGGTGCCACCGCGAGCGCGGCCCGCATTCTCGAGCGAGGCGACCACGTTGAAGAAGGTCAAGAGGCTTGGGAAGAAGACGCCGAAGGTGAAGACCGCATGCAGAAACTTCATTGCATGCTGGATGCCGGGGTCAGCGTATTGATGATGCAAGCCGACAGGGATTGACAGGAGAAGGAACAGGAGGAATGAGACGCGCGCCATCGGGTCGCTGAACAGCCGCCCGCCCGCCTGCTTGGGCACCATCGTATACCACGAGAGGTAGGCGGGCAGCAGCCAGAAGTAGACGATGGGGTGGCCGGTGAACCAGAAGAGGGTCCGCGCGAGCAGCGGGTCGGTGCCTTGGACAACTCCGAGCGACCACGGGATCATCAGGAAGATCATCTGCGCCGCGATCCCCGCGGTCGAAATTGTCCACATTGTCATCGTAACGAGCGCCATAAAAGCGGCCAAAGGTGTCCTGACGCCAGGGTGCTGGCGACGCCAGACAAGATACGTCTGCACGAGCGACGCGAGGACGCCCCACGTTGCCACAACGACAAGGGTCAAGCCGAAATAGTAGAGGGGGCTCGCCTTCATCGGCGGATAGAACGTGAAAAGCACGGTCGCGTCATTGGTCAGGATCGGAACAGCCGCCAGCAGCAGGCCGAACAGCATCAGCCCGAAGGTTGCCCAAGCGAAGCGAAGTGAGGGGAGCGGTGTCCCGAGGGAGTGAACAGCGACATAGAGCAAAAAGCCGCAGATGAAGAAGGTCGTCCAGATCAGGACGAGAAGGACGCCGTGCAGCGTCAGCGCCTGATAGTAGGAGTAGATGAACGGAACATCGCTGTAGAAGTTGAAGCCGAGGATCTCGTCGATGCCGGCGTAGTTGAGCGCCTGAAAGGTGCCCATCAGCCCGCCGACGGCGAGCGCGGTAAGGGCGACGATGAAGTACGCGGCCGCAAGCCGTCCCTCGGCAGGGTAGCGGTGCACGCGCTCTGTCGTCATGCTCGACCTCCCCTCGCTACTCGACGCGAAGCACGCCGTACATGAAGTGATGTCCCGTGCCGCAGTATTCGTGACAGACGAAGAGATACTCCCCGGGAATATCGAACTTTGCCGTGGCGCGGGCGATCTGGCCGGGGATGATCATCATGTTGATGGCAGTGTTCTGAATCTTCAGGCCGTGCAGCACATCGCGGGAGGTGACAATAAAGGTCACTTCCGATCCGCGCGGCACCGTCAGTTCGACGCGGCGCGACTTATCGTCGGGCGTGGCAGCGATCCAGCGCCAGATCTCCGCGACGATCACCGCTTCATAGCGGTTCGGCCCAACTTGGCGCAGACCGGGGCGATCAAAAGGGGGCGTCTCGTTGACCCGAGTGGGGTCGATCCGGCCGTAGTCGGCTTGGACATTGATCCCCATTGCGAACGAGCTCAACGCGATCGCGACGATCATCGCCACCGGGATCGCGATGCTCGGCAGGATCCAGGCAAACTCGTAAAGATAGATCGACAGCCGGTCGGAGCGCTGCATCAGTGCCCTCCCATGCCGTAGCGCAAAACGGTGAGGTAGACATTGGTCCAGAGGATAACGAGAAGGAGCAGAAATCCAACGGTGATCAGCAGTGCGCCGCGCGGCGGCTCATGATGATCCATCGCGTCCTCCTGTATCGCTACTGCCGATGATGGCACAGCCTATCACAGATGACATGAGCCATTCGGCCGGTCCGATTGGGCCGTTCCCCAGCCTTGGGAGGGCACCAGCGCTCACTTGACAGCCTGCACGCAGCCCGGTCCCCGCCTGCCCGAGGTCAGCGCCAGCCGTCGCCCCCGAGGCTCGGACGATGGGAGCCCGGGGGCGAGCCCCTCAGCCCTCGGGGGGGGGCGCTCATTCCGTCGGCTGATTGACCGGCATTAGCGGTATGAGTTGGCGCTGTCGCCACTCGGTCGGTGTCGGGCTCGGGGTGGCCGTCGGCGTCGGGCTGACGACGTGGAACGGCAGGCCGTTGGAGACGCTGTCCGCGGCCTCCCCGTAGCGCGCCGTCACGGTCGCCGTCTTCGGCGTCTGCACGCCGGCTGCGCTAATGGCCACGCTCAGCGTCGTGCTGTTCAGGATCGTCGTCGGCCGCACGCTGCCGTCCCCGAGCGCCGCTGTCCCGGACAGAAAGCCCCTGCCCGTCACGAGGAGGGGGAAGGGGCCGCTGCCCGCCAGCCTGCTCGCGGGATCGAGCGCGGTCAGTGTCGGCTTGCCGCTGGCCTCATCCGCGCCGACATCGCAGGCAGGGCCGACCGGCCAGGCGACGCCGCGCTGGTCGGTGGGCGGGCAGGTGCCGGTGGCGGCGTTGATGGCCGGGCTGCCGGCGAGTAGGGCGCGGGTGAGCGTCGGGCCGCCGTTGTCTGCCAGCGGACCCAGCAGCGGGTCGGCCGTCGTCCCATCCGCCGTGCCGTTCGCCGTGCTGCAGGAGCTATCATCGAGGAAGTTGAGGCCAGTGAGTGTCCGCTGAGGCGCAAGCCTGATGAAATTGCTGAGCGACCCTTGGCCGCACGCGACGCCGGCGATGGATGCGGCCCGGCCTGAGGGCTGGAGCAGCAAGCGCTCTCGCCAGGCAGGGGCGCACTGCTGTCTCCCTCCGGACGGATGACGGCCGGCGGCAGAATCGAGTGCGACGAGGCACTCTCCGCTTCCGCCGCAATGCGCGCCGAGGATGGCGCGGCGCATCAGCAGCGCGGAAGCTGCTCGGCCTCGTTAGCGGTGCCTTCTGCCTTTTCCCGGCCGCGACGCCCTAGCCGAGGTGAGTGTGCGAGAGGAGCGCGGTTCGAGAAGCGCGCGGGGGCGGCAGGCCGGCCGCACGGCGCCGGATGAGCGTTAGCGGCGCCTCGCCGCGGGAAGGCGCCGCTCTGCCGGGACGGCCGCCTGAGAGCTCGGCGCCGATTGCGCTCGCGAGCGGCTCACGGTGCGTCGACCTAGGCGCGCTTCCTTGCCGTGCGACCGACTGCACGGCGGTGGAGGGCCAGTCTCGGGCTGCTCCTGCCGTCTACGCGCCGAGGTTGCCCCTCCGGCCTGCAGGTCGGGAGGATGCCGACCTCACACCGCTTCCCCATCGAGCGAGATCGCATCGCGAGGGAGGGGGCTCCGCACGGAGCGCTACTGGGCGGGGATGCTCGCCAGCATCGCCTGCAGCCGCTGCGCCAGCTCGTCCTTGTCGTCGGGGTGCGTGAACAGATAGAGCCGCCCTTCGCGGATACCTTCGAACGCGCGCTCCGCCACGCGCTCGGGCGCCATGCCGGTGGCGACTGCCTGCTGCATCTTCCTGAGTGTAGCGTCGTCCCAGCCGGGGGGGATGGGGTCGGAAAGCGCTGGCGGCCGGTGCGCTTCCGAAGCGAGAAAGTTCGTTCGCACCCAGCCGGGCAGCAGCACCGACGCGCCGACTGCAGCGTTCCTCATTTTGAGCGACACCGCGAGATGCTCGGTCAGCCCGACCACCGCGTGCGTAGAAACCTGATACGGCCCGCTAGGATGAAACGGCAGGACGCCAGCGATCGAGGCGGTGTTGACAATGTGACCTTCTTCCTGCTGAAGCAAAAGAGGCACAAAGGTGCGCACACCGTGGATCACGCCCCAGAGATTGACCCCCAGCACCCGCTGCCAATCTGCGAGGGTGCTCTCCCAAACCGTCGTTCCTGCGCCGACCCCGGCATTGTTGAAGACAAGATGGACCGCTCCATACTCGTCGAGCGCTTCTTGTGCCAGCCGGTCGACCGACACCGGGTCGGCGACGTCGACCGGAACGGCGAGCGCAGTCGCGCCTTCGCCTTTGAGAATGCGCTCGGTCTCCTCAAGCGCCGCAACGTCGATGTCGGCAATGACGACCTTCATTCCTTCAGCGGCGGCTTTCTCGGCGAGCGCGCGCCCGATCCCGCTCCCTGCGCCCGTAATGACCGCCACCCGATCTGCAAAGTCCTGCATGCATGCTCCATGCGCCGGCGAATGCGAGCGAGGCCGACGCTGCTCAACGATAGCCGTTTTACGAGCAGCAGGGCGAGCGGGCGGCGCGCTCCGCCTGCAGACGAGCCGCGAACGTCGCCGCGCTGCAGGCAGGGCGAGAGGACTACTTCTCGATGCTTGCGACGATCGTGCGGCCGGTGCCGTCGGGAGTAGGAAGACGCGCCAACGTCGCCGGATCGTAGAGACCGACGGCAAGGCGATAGCGGCCAGGCGCAAGGCGCTCGAGCGGGATCTCGTGCCGGTCGGCGACGATTTCATCGCGGAGCCACGCGGTCGTAGGAACCTCGCCCGGCGGGCCGTCGTGCTGAGCGAGCGGCGTTTCGCTCTCCCCGACGAGATGGGCAAAGACGCTGTAGGGCGCGGCGGTCGGCCCTGCGCTCCGCCAGTAGAGCGTTACGACGAGGGCGTCGGCTTCACGGTCGAGCGCGCCGACAAGCGGACGCTCGGCGCCGTTCACCCGCTGCGCGAGCGTATAGCCGACGAGCGTCGGGCCGCCGTCGTAGTGTCCCTCGACTCGCCGCGCCGCGGCAGGGATCTCATAGCGCGCCGCGCGGCCGCGCACCACCACCGTGCCGAGCGAGAGGGCGTCGGTGGTAAGGAATGGGAGCGGTCCGGCGAGCGGGGCTGCTCTACCCTCTATCCGCAGGCGAAGACGAGCGTGATACTCGCCGGGCGGCGTTGCAGCGGGAAGCGGTAGGCGGGCTTGGACTGCTCGCACGTCGGCGCCCGCCGGGATCGCGACGCTCCAGCTCGCTCCTCCGTCCGTCAGCTCGATCACCGCCTCGGCCGCCGGCCGGTCCCCGGCCCAGAAAGTGGTGAGCGTCAGCGTTCCTCCGAGCGTCGTCTCGCTCGGCCCGATTGCGCTTCCGAGCAGCTCCACTGGCCCGAAGCGGCCAGCGGGTCCAGCCGGAACGGCGCGTGCCGGCCAGCCCCCCGTTGGAGGGCGAATCGTCAGCTCGCCGATTACCGTCTCCGGACGCGGCGCAGCATCGCCCGCGTGGTGGAGGGGCAGCATCCGTCCCGTCTCAGCGTCGTAGGCAGAGAGCAGCAGCTGGTAGCGGCCGGGCGGCGTGCCCGGCAAAAGCGGGATGTACCACTCCGCCCGATAGATCGCACCCGGGCGCCATTCGGCGAGCGGATAGAAGGGGTTCGGCGCGAGATCAAACTGGCCCCAGACTAGGCGCGCGTCGTCCCGCAGTTTCGTCGAGATGCGCACATCCCGGTCGAGCTTGCTGCCGGCCCGCCAGTACAGCGTCAGCTTGACGGTGCAGAGAACCGGCTCCGGGGTGCAGCGCGGCGAGACGGTCCCGTCAGCGAGGTCAGCGATATCGTAGCCGACAAGCGAAAGGCGGCCATCGATCTCGATCGCAGTGCTCTCACTCGGCGTCGGCTCCCACCGCCCGGGCGGCGCCGGCAGCCAGAGCGAAAGAAGAATGTTCTTAAAGCCCCGCTCGTCCACTTTGGTCGCGTTGCGCACCAGCCAGAAGGTAAGGTCATCGACATCCTCGCGGACGTATTGGCTGAGCACGACCCAGTAGCGGCGAGCGCCGGCGGTGCGGGCGTGGAGTGCTGCCGCAATCTGCTCCCGGCTCTGTCCGACGATGTCGATCGTTTCGGCCCGACGATAGGGTTTCGTGGCGTAGTAGTCATAGGCGATCCGGCCGTCGGGCGAGAGGAAGATGAGGAGATCGCCCTCCTCGAGGCGGCTTTCGATGAACTGGGTTGCCGGGCGCCACGCTTCCTTGAGAAGGATCCCCCGAATGTGGGTGTCATACCACGGCGGCGCGTTGAAGGCGACCCAGATGGCAAGCGGCGCGACCGCGAGCGGCCGCCAGCGCGCGCCGAGGACGACGACGCTGCCAGCCGTCGCGAGGAACACTGCCGGGAGGAGCGGGCTCAGATACCGTTCGAGGAAGATCGGCATCCGACTGAAGAGGAGCGCGGCGAGCACGGCCGGAGCGAGGAAGTAGGCGCCAAGATAGGAGAGGCGCTGCCGGTAGGCTGTGTCGCGCCGCCCAAACGGCAGCAGCCCGATTGCCGCCAGCCCGCCGAAGACGAGCCACGCCGTCGCGTGGTCGATCTCAGGCATGATCGTGCCGAACCCGCGCAGCAGCAGCCGGATGAGGTCGGGAAACGCCGGCGCGCCGTAGTAGCTTCCCACCGGCGGTCGAGGCAGGGTGAGCGCCCACAGCTGCCAAGCCGCAAGCGGCAGATACGGCACGGTCAGCAGGGCAAAGGCGGCGCCAAAGCCTTTCCAGCAGCGGCGGAGATCGTGCGGGCGCGCAGCTGCGTAAACGAGGGCGGCGGGGATGAGGAGGGCGCCGAAGACGTGGGTGTACATTGCGAGGCTGGTCGTCACAAGGAAGGCGAACCAGAGGAGGAGCCGATTGTCAGCGAACGCGCGGACGAGCAGGTAGCCGGAGAGCACACTCAAGAGGACGAGGATGGCATACATCTTCGTCTCTTGGCTGTAGAAGATGAGGAACGAGGAGCACGTCGCGAGCGCCGCGGTCGCTAGCCCAAGCGGCCATCCGCCGAGCCGGGCTCCGAGTGCGCCCATCACCGCCACCGAGAGGACACTCGCGATCAGGGAGAGGAACCGCAGCGCAAATTCGCTGGTCCCGGCCAGGGTCACCCAGCCGCGCAGGAGGATGAAATAGAGCGGTCCGTTCTCCCCGACCGAGGTCAGCCGGCTGAACAGCTCGCCTAGCGGCGCCGACGCGAGGCGCAGCGCGTCCGCTTCATCAAGCCAAAGGCTTTCGTAGCCAAGGTGGTGCACCCGCAGCGCGAACGCGGCAAGGCAGAGTGCGGCCAGCACCCACCGGCGCCAGCTCATCGGGCTGGCTCCAGCAGGCCGACGTCGAGCGCGTCGCCCGGCGCGTCGCGGCGAAGGAGGCGAGCGCCAGTCGCGGGGTCGTAGAAGCCGATGACGAGCCGAGCACCTGCCACCGGCGGAGAGGGCATGGGCACTTCGCGGCGGTCGATGACGCGCTCGCCGACGAGCCAGCGCGAAGTCGGATAGGCATTCTCAACCGGTTGGCCATCGTTCTGGGTGAGGAGCTGACCGTCCGGACCGACGACGTGAACGAACATCGTGTAGTCGCGGTCGATCGGGCGGATCGCTGCGAGCCAGGTCGACACATGCCACGCCGGCGGCCGCGTGTCGCCGGGCGGAAAGCGGCGTGCCGGGACGACCGTCGCGCCGTCGACGCGAATAAGGCCGCCGAAGTCAGCGCTCAGGGAGATCGCCGGCGGGTCGCTGCCGGGCGGGTCGGCAAGTTTCGTCCAGCCGATCACCGGACTGGTGCCGATATCGCGTCCGCGAACGCGCGCCGGCAGCCGCTCGCCGGTCGTGAAATCGTACACCCCGGTCTCAACGCGCAGCAGCACCGGTCCCTCAGTCAGATACTCGATGTACACCGGGATCACATCCTGATAGACCTCGCCGACGATCCAGTCGCGCGTCGGGCGCAGCCCGAGCCCGGGATAGGTGTCGTACCAGCCGACCTTGCGGTTGTCGCGAGCGAAGAGATGGACGAAGACGCTGTAATTGCGGTCCATCGGCTGGAGCGCCTGCCAGGTCAGCCGCACCGGGACCCGGTCGGCGTGGCGGTAGGGGCCGGGAGGAACCTCGGCGGCAAGCAGCCGGATCGAGTCGCCGAAGTCGATGTCGAGCCGCGGCGCGAGCGCGGCGACCTCCTCGGCGGTGAGCGGCGGGGGCGGGGTATACGCCGGCAGGATAAAGCGGAAGGGCAGCACCAGCGCAACGAGGGCCATTGCTCCGCCAAGTGCAGCCGCGCCGCGCTCGCCAAACTGCCGCGGCAGCGCGCCGACCAGCCCGAGCGCGAAGAGCAGCGCCACGCCTGCCATCGCGGGGAAGAGCAGCCGCCCTTGGGAGGCAAGGGTGGTCTGCGACCAGCGCAGCAGCGCGATGGCGACGATCGCCAGCCACGCGAGCACAAGCAGCGTCGTTCCGCACTCGACCGGGCCGGGATACGGCGTTCCGCTGCGGGCGCGCCACCAGCGCACCCCAACGATGCCCAACCCCGCGAGCGCGAGCAGCGACAGCAGGTCGTAGAACAGATAGGTGGCGCGGTCGGCGAGGATATTGACGCCGCCGAAGAGTGCCCAGAATGAGATTCGAAACCCCTCGAACTCGTTGACGATCAGTTCCCAGATCGGCGGCGGCGGGTTGCGGGTGTTCACGATCTGGAGGAAGATCGACAGCCCTGTCGGCTCGCCGTAGAGGATCTGATTGCGGACATACCACCAGCCCGCGATCAGGGCCGCAAGGCCGAAGACGACGACCCCATGGGCGACCAGCCAGCCGAGCGCGCGCCGTCGCCACGCCGCCCAAAGCAGCGCTCCGCCCGCCAGCGGCAGCAGGCCGAGCGCGGTCAGCTTGGTGAGCGCTGCCAACCCCAGCACGAGCCCGAGCACGGCGCTGTTTCGAAGCGAGGGGGCAACGACGGCGGCGCGAATCCGGTCGACCCCGAGCAGGCCGATCAGCGTCATCAGGTTGTCATTGTTGACGGCGGCGCTGATAAAGAGGAACTCGGGGTTGAAGGCGGTGAACGCTGCTGCGCCGAGGGCGACGGCGGGCGCGCCCGGCAGGCAGAGCAGCACGAGGCGATGGACGAGCCAGACACTCGCTGCGCCCATCAGCAGCGACGCGAAGCGGATAATGGTGACGGCGAGGCCGGCGCCGTGCCAGCGCTCATTCGGCTGGTGGATGGCGAGGTTCTTGTTGCCCGGTGTCAGCGGCACGCCCACCATGGCATGGGGGTTCGGCTCGATCCCGCTCCCTGGCAGCCCTTGGTCGGCCCAGAAGGTGAGCGCCGCGCCCAGCGCGTAGTAGAGCGGCGGCTGGCCCCCTTCCTGACGCGCGATGTTGTCCTCCGGACGCGGCTGCTGGATCGGCAGCCCCATTCCCCGCTGCAGGAACTGGACAAAGGGGTAATGCCAAATCTCATCTGACGCTTCGAACGGCGGCGTGGCGAAGAGATACACCGTTCCGATGGCGAGAAACGCCGCGAGGATGAGCTGCAGTCCGCGCGGCGTGACGTGTCGTGGTGCTACGCGCTCCGGCGTGCGGGAGTGCGCCGGCGAGGCACTGGGCAGGCGAAGAAGAGCCATCGTCGGGATGCTAGCGGTTCCGCTGAGCCGGGCGCCGAATCAGGCGCCCGGTGCGCTACACCTCGTGCTGAACGATTTTGCGGGCGATCGCCTCGCCCATCTCGCTAGTGCTGGCGTGGCCGCCGAGATCGAAGGTGACGGTCTTGCCCTCAGCGATCACGGCGCGGACGGCGGCGGTGATGCGTCGGCTTGCTTCGTCCGCGCCGAGATACTTCAGCATCATCGCCGCCGCAAGGATAAGCGCTGTCGGGTTGACCCGGTTCATGCCGATGTACTTCGGCGCGGTGCCATGAACCGCCTCGAAGACGGCGCACTCCTTGCCAAAGTTGCCGGAGGGCATCACGCCGAGCCCGCCGATCAGTCCGGCGCAGAGGTCGGAGAGGATATCGCCGTACAGGTTCGGGCAGACGATCACGTCGTACTGCTCTGGCTTCTGGACCAACTGCATCGACATGTTGTCGACGATCCGGTCTTCGAACCGAATGTCGGGATACTCCCGGGCAACTTCCTGCGCGACCCGCAGGAACAGGCCATCGGTCAGTTTCATGATGTTTGCTTTGTGGACAGCGGTCACCAGCCGGCGGCCTTCGCGCCGAGCGTACTCGAAGGCGAAGCGGACAATCCGCTCTGAGCCCCGCCGGGTGATGATCTTGATGCTCTCAGCAGCGTCTTCCCCGACCATGTGCTCGATGCCGGCGTAGAGGTCTTCGGTGTTCTCGCGGATGACGACGAGGTCGATATGCTCGTAGCGGCTGCGGACCCCTTCGAGGCTGCGGGCAGGGCGGACATTGGCGTAGAGATCGAGCTCTTTGCGGATCGCGACGTTAACGGAGCGGAAGCCGGACCCAACCGGGGTCGTGAGCGGGCCTTTCAGCGCGACTTTGTTGCGCCGGATTGACTCGAGGGTGTCGAACGGCAGCGGATTGCCCACTCGGAGCAGCGCTGCTTCCCCGGCAAGCCGTTCTTCCCAGATGATCTCAACGCCGGTCGCCTCGACGACGCGCCGAGCTGCGGCGACGACGTCAGGGCCGACGCCGTCGCCAGGTATCAAGGTGACGGTGATGGCCATCGCGTGCTCCCTTCTCCCCATACGGTATCATCAGCGCAAGGCCGATTCGAGGAGGTCCCATGGCGGTGGTCGACGATCGGGTATGGACAGTGCGCTTTCGCCGCGAAGTGGCCGACCTCCTTCGTCAGCGCGCTGCTGCAGAAGGGAAGACCGTCCAGCAGGTGATCATCGCCGCTGTTGAGCGCTATTTCGGTCTCGAGGAGGCCGGCTCGCCGGCCGTGCCGCGCGAGCAGGATCTCTATCAGTATGGCGGCGGCGAGGCAGTCTCGCGGCCGGGCGGCCGCCACGCCTAGCTGCGCAGCGTTGTTTCGAAGAACATGACGGCGCGCTCCCACGCCTGCCGCGCTCCGGCCTCGTTGTACTCGACATTCGCCTCGTTGAGAAATCCCCGTTCAACCCCCTTGACAATCACCGCCGTGAACGTGATCCCAGCTCGTCGCGCTGCTTCCTCAAGCTGCGGCACCGCCGCGACCTGACGGCGGTCATACTCGGCGTAGAGGCCAAGCACCGGCGCCTTGATGCGCGCCAGCCGCGCCGCCGAAGGCGGCTCGCCGCCGACTACAACGACCGCGCGGACTTGGGGCAGCTCGGAGGCGGCCACCCAAGCGACTGTTGCGCCGTAGTCAAGGCCGAAGAGCCCGAGCGCGCCCTTGTCGACAAAATCGAGCCCCTCAAGATAGCGTGCTGCCGCCACGACATCCCCGGCGGCGCGGTCAGGCGGGAGGCGGTTGAGGAGCGTGCTGATCGCGGCCAAATCGCCGGCATTGTCGGTGCCGCCGCTGCGCGAGAGGAAGTCGATGGCGAGAGCGAGATAGCCCCCTTTGGCGAGCCGGCGCGCCATCTCCTTGGCATTCGGGCCGAGCCCGCGTCCATCGGGGAGAAGGAGAAGGGAGGGGAAGGGCCCGCGCCCACGTGGCCGGGCGCGGTAGGCGAGGATGCGGTCGCGGTCGACGAGGAAATCGACGGCGCCAGCGTCAATGGCGGGGTCGCTCGGGCTGACTGGCGTGCCCGGGCCGGGGATGGGCGTTCGGGTGGCTGGCGGCGCCGCCTGTCGGACGCCGAAGCAGGCCGTTCCGGCCAGGGCGAGGGAGCTGACAAGGAGCGACCGGCGCGAGACGGCGTGCATCAGCGACTGCCGAACGGCCACCACCGACGCGGCTTCGGTTCCCAGTAGGTGCGGCCGCCATGATACTGGCCAGCGCACGACATCACGGCCTCGCGCACCGACAGCTTCTCCTTGCCGAGCGTCAGGGCTGGGTTGCCGCACAACCCACGCTCTTCGTCGCCCGGCTCGTACCACTTGCAGGTGCCGCAGCGCTTCTCAGGCTTGCTCATGCCATCGCGCCAGCCGGGGCTCCCCGCTCGAAGGGATAGTCTCGCTCCAGCCATTCCTCAACTGTGCCGACGAGGGCGACAGCGCGAACGGGAAGCCGCTTGCGGACGAGCTGGACTGCCCGGGCGCTTGTCTCTTCGTTGGGGCAATCGCAGTAGTAGACAATCGTCTTGGCTGGCGGCACGGTTTCAGCGTGCTTGACAACCTCTTTGAGGTCGAGCCGGACCGCGCCGGGCAGCCGAAACTGCTCATAGGCAAACGGCGCGCGGAGATCGACGAAGACCGCCTCGCCCTGGTCGAACAGCGCCTTCGCTTCTTCTTGCGAGATCCGCTCCGCCTCGCTGAAGTCCACCTTCTGTTTCACAACCATCACGGTCTCCTCAGGCGGCAGACAGGCTGCGTTCCCGTCGCCATAGTCGATCGAACTGTAGCACGGCGCGGGCGCCGGCGCGCGACCCCGCCGTGGGTGCGCTATGATGGTGCTGCGTGCTGAGAGGCAGCGCGGCGGAGAGCGAAGAAGCAGGAGCCAGCTCGGCCACTGCCGCGCGGAGGCGAGGTGCCGTGCTTGTCTCCGACCTGGGTGAATTCGGCCTGATCGACCGCCTTGCTGCCGCGCTCTCCTCGCTTCCTCGCTCGGACCTCCTCGTCGGGATTGGCGACGACGCCGCCGTCTGGCGCAGCGGCCGCTCGCTGACGATTGCCACGACCGACACGATGGTTGACGGCATCCACTTTCTGAGCGCGCAGGCCGACCCGGTCGCAGTCGGCTGGAAGGCTGCCGTCTCGAACCTGAGCGACATCAACGCGATGGGCGGGATGCCGCGCTATGCGCTCGTCACGCTCGGGCTGCCGCCCGACACGCCGGTCAGCTGGGTCGACGGACTGTATGCTGGCCTGCGCGCTCTCGCTGAGGCGGGCGCTGTCATTGCGGGGGGCGATATTGTCCGCTCGCCGGTGCGCTTTCTTACTGTCGCCCTCACCGGCGCGGCGCCGGCGCGACGGGACTGGCGGCGGGCGCTCTTACTCCGCTCGGCCGCCCGACCGGGGGATATCGTCGCGGTGAGCGGCACACTTGGCGGTCCTGCAGGCGGCCTGCTGATCCGGCTCGGCGAGCGCGATGCCCCGCCGTCGCTACGCGCTGCGCTGCTTGCTGCTCACGACCGTCCGCAGCCGCCGCTCGGCTTAGGAGCGCGGCTCGTTGCGCTCGGCGTTCGCTGCGGCATGGACCTGAGCGACGGGCTTGCGGGCGACCTGCCGAAGCTGTGCGCGGCCTCGGGCGTCGGCGCGGAGATTGAGCTAGCGCGCTTGCCAATTCATCCCGCGCTGCGTCAGGCGTGGCCGGAGGAGGCGCCGACGATCGCTGCTACCGGCGGGGAGGAATACGAACTGCTTGTCACCTGCCGCCCGGCGGTCTGGCGGCGCGTTCTCGCTGCTGGCTTGCCGCTCACCGCGATCGGCCGGATCGTCGCCACGCCGGGGGTCCGCTTCGCGGGTGCAGCAGGGCCGCTCGTCGGCTGGGATCATCTTGCGCGGAGCGGCGCGTGATCGAGCGCAAGACGCGCAGCGCCGACGAAACGCGGGCGCTGGGCCGAGCGCTGGGGGCGGCCGCCGAGCCGGGCGCGGTCCTGCTCTTGCGCGGCGACCTCGGCAGCGGCAAGACGACGTTCGCTCAAGGGGTCGGCGAGGGACTAGGCGTGAATGAGGTGACGAGCCCGACCTTCATTCTTGTCGCCGAGCATCGCGGCCGGCTGCCGCTCTTTCATGTCGACCTCTACCGCCTGGGCGACGTGGAGGACCTCAGCGCCCTTGGGCTCGACGATGTCCTTGGCCGGGTCGGCGTTGTCGTCGTTGAATGGCCCGAACGCTACCTCGGCGCCTGGCCGGAGGAGCGTCTCGACATCGATCTCAGCGGCGAGGATGACGAGCGGACGATCACCTTTCGCGCGACGGGCCCGCGCCATGCTGCGCTGCTGCGGCGGGCGGGGATAGCGCCGTGATCCTCGCCATCGACACTGCGGGCGAGCTGACGGGGCTGGCGCTCTGGACAGGGGAACTGTGCGCAGAACTCGTCTGGCGATCTGAGCGTCGGCAGACGGCGGAACTGCTGCCGCGCTTGATCCGTCTGCTTGCCGACAGCGGCCATTCGTTCGACGACGTGCGCGGGCTGGTCGTGGTCACAGGGCCTGGCAGTTTCAATGGAATTCGCGTCGGGATCGCCACCGCTCAAGGGTTTGCGCTCGCCCGCCGCCTGCCGCTCGTCGGCGTTTCCCTGCTCGAGGGGATGGCGTGGCCCTATCGAGCGCTCGGTCGGGTCGGGACGGTAGTTGCTGCCGGCCGCGACCGGGCGGTAGCGGTCTTTGAGAAAGAAGGGACTGGAATTGCGACCGTCCTAGCCCCGACAATCGTGTCTGCCGCGCAAACGGCCGGAGCCCTGACGGGGTGTCAGGTCATCGTGAGCGCGGTGGGTAAGCTCGATGAGGTGGACGGGCCGATAGTGGTCGGTGTCGCAGCGCATCCGCGTCCTGGGATCATCGCCGAGCTTGGTGCCGAGCGATTGCGCGCCGGCGTGTCCGGTCCTGTCGAGCCGCTCTACCTGCGCGCCCCTCAGATCACGCAGCCGAAGGCGCAAGCATGACGACCGTCGCGGCGCCGTCCAGAAGGAGGACGATGATCCAGGCGTTCGGCCTTCTCTTCATCGGGATTTGTCTTTCCGTTGTCGGCGAGTTGCTGTTGAAGCATGGGGTCAACAATGTCGGCCGCACCCTCGAACTGTGGCCGCTCTCTGAGCTCGCGGGGACGCTCTGGAGCGTCTTTACCAATCTTTATGTTCTTGCCGGCTTTGCCTGTGTCTTCAGCGCGTCGATTTTCTGGCTTGCGGTGCTGTCGCGGGCCGAGATCTCGCTCGTTTACCCGATGCTCAGCATCTCGTATGTGATTGTCGTCATCCTCTCCTATTTCATCTTCCGCGAGAACGTCACGCTGCTGCGGCTGGCAGGATGCCTCGTCATTGTCGGTGGCGTCGCGATGGTTGGGCTAAGCTATCGAACCTAATCCCGTCGCGCTGTTTGCGCAAGCAGGCATGGCACAGCAGTCGCGATGGCGGGGCGACGATCTCGAACCTACCCCCTGCCCGGAGGCTCGCGATGGTAAAGCTGACGCTGATGTATCGCGCCAAAGAGGATGGCCAATTTTTCAACGAGGACCACTACCACAAGGTCCATGTTGCCGAGGCGCTCAAATTTGTCGGCAAGTATGGCTGCCGGAAACTCGTGCTCGGCCGCGTCATCGAGGATATCCCGGAGCGCGCTGGCACGAAGCCGCCCTTTTACCGAATAACAGAGCTGTACTTCGACACGATCGAAGATGCGCGGCGCTGCATCTTCTCCCCCGAAATGCTGGCGCTCAATCCCGACGGCCGGAATTATCACAACACCAAGGCGGAGTCGTTCTTCAACGAGGTCGAGGAATACCATTTCGACGAAAACGGGCTCTTCACCGAAGCGAGCGGCGAATGGGCGGACTACTTCAACCGCCGCCGTGCCCATTTCCGCGGCGAGTAACAGGTCCTCCCGAGCGGCTGTCGGCGCGCGGCGCTTTTCGTGCTGCCGACTGTCCGCCTCTCTCCTCCTGAGCGACCGTTTGCCCGACAGGACACCGTGGGGCTGCGTCCATCTCCGCAGCGGGGGTGCTGCTGGAGGAGCCCCGTAGCGAGGGCGTGTCGCCGCTTCTGGCGGCGGTCTGCCGCTCCGTGGCAGAGAGGTGAAGGGGGGCACGCCTGCCATAAACAGAACCGGGCGTTGCTGCGCTGGACGCCTGTCACAGCGGCAGACACTGGGACGGTGAGCGGTCGGCTGTTCCCGTCATTGCGCGGTCCGCTGCAAGCGGGCCGTGGCAATCCCGAACGGAGCGGGCGTGATCTGGTCCTCAGAGGGGTTCCCGCGGAGGTCGGAGGGGCTACGCTCGCTGCGCTCGCTCGCAACGACGGTCAGGTCGGGCGGTCCATCTTGGGTGCTCTGGTGGCGAGTTCAGGTGGAGCAAGAAGCGCGTCCTGAGTGCTCTCATGGTCAGGGGGCAGAAGGGGGAGCATGCCTTTGGTGTTCGGGTAGTCAGGGCGGGTACGCGCGCCTCATCCCTGCCGAGGCGGGGTGCGGGACTGTCCCGACACCAGCTGGTCTGACGCTGATGCCGCCGCGACGCCGCTCGGGGCGCGTCGGGAGCTTGGCTGACGAGGGCGAGGAACAGGAACGGCTCCTCCGGGCTGGACAATCTCCGACCTGGGGAGAGGGAAGCAGCGCAGTTCCCTGTGGACGGGAGGCTCTGCCGCCCGGCTTCTGCAGCCGCATGCTTTGCGTGGCGGGTGCGCAGCGAGCGCCGCCCGAGACCGGAGAGATGCTGCTCACCGCTCAGCAGCTGCTTCGCGCGGATGGGGCGGGTGAGCGCGACAGTAGCGCACGGGCGCTGACGCCGTCTTCCGCCGGCGCGGAGTTCGCGCTGCAGCGCGGCCTCCAAGTGGGCTCCCGCGTGCTTTCCAGCGCGAACTCGCATCGGCAGGGCGGCTTGGCGTAGCATAGCGTTCATCATCCGGAGGGAACCCGCCGATGCGCCGCAGCACCGACCGCATCCTCACCACCCACACGGGCAGTTTGCCGCGACCGCAGCGGCTTGTCCAACTGCTGTACGCTCGCGACCGCGGCGAGCCTATCGACGAAGCAGAGTTCGAGGCCGCAGTCAGCGCTGCGGTGAAAGAAGTCGTCGACAAGCAGATCGAATCGGGCATCAGCATCGTCAACGACGGCGAGATGAGCAAGGTGATGTACTCGACCTATGTCGCCGACCGTGTCACCGGCTTCGGCGGCGAGGCGAAGATCCCCCCCAGCGGCGCAGCCGACCTCGAAGAGTTTCCCGAGTGGGCACAGCGGATGTATGCCCAGCGCAGCAGCGGCGGCGCCGGGATCGCGCGCCGGCCAGCTTGCGACGGACCGATCGTGTACCGCGACACAGCGGCGGTTGACCGTGACATCGCCAACCTGCGCGCCGCGCTCGCCGGCCGCGAGACGGCCGATGCCTTCCTCAGTGCCGCCTCGCCCGGCGTTGTCGCCGTCTTCTTAGAGAACCAGTACTACCCGACCCACGAAGCGTTCGTTTTCGCCATTGCTGAGGCGATGAAAACCGAGTACGACCGCATCGCCCAAGCTGGCTTCGTGCTCCAAGTGGACTGCCCTGATCTCGCAATGGGACGGCACACCAAATGGCGCGACCTCTCCTTCGAAGAGTTCCGAAAGGTCGCCCAGACAAATGTCGCTGCCCTCAATCATGCGCTGCGCGATATCCCCGAGGAACAGATCCGCATCCATCTCTGCTGGGGCAACTACGAAGGCCCGCACACGCACGACGTGCCGCTGCGCGACATCCTCGACATCGTGCTCAGCGTTCGAGCGAGCGGCATCTCGTTCGAGGCGGCAAACCCGCGTCATGCGCATGAGTGGAAAGTGTGGCAGGAGGTCCCCCTGCCGGAGGGAAAGGTACTCATTCCGGGCGTCCTCGATTCGACGACAAACTTCATTGAGCATCCCGAACTGGTCGCCCAGCGCATCATCCAGTTCGCCACAATCGTCGGCCGCGAAAATGTCATTGCCGGCACCGACTGCGGCTTCTCGACCGCTGCCGGTGCAATGAATGTCGTCCCCTCGATCACGTGGGCGAAATTCCGGGCGATGGCCGAGGGCGCGGAACTAGCGACCAAGCAGTTGTGGAAATAGCGGCGCTCGCACCGGCGACACAGACGCTGAAGTGCGCTCCGCGCGCCCACGCGACGAAATGTGCTGCTGGCGCGGGCAAACCATCGCGAGCCCTACGCTGACAGGAGAGCAACGACTGCGCCGAGCGCTAACGCGGGGCCGTAGGGAAAGAATGCGCGGCGCGAGCGGCCGCTGGCGAGAAGCGCCAGCGCGACGGCCGCTCCCGCGCCGGTGCCGACGATCAAGGCGACAGGGAAGCTCGGTCCAACGACGAGCCCCACCACGCCCGCCAGCTTGACATCGCCACCTCCAAATGCGGCGGGGCCGCGGCGCAGACTGAGGCGGCGCAGCAGCCAAAACATTCCGAAACCGGCTGCTCCTGCAATGAGCGCAGAGGGGAGCGAGCCGTTTCCTCGGGCGAGAAGCATTGCCGCGATCGCGGCGGAAAGAAGCAGGGTGTCTGGAATGCGGCGCGTCCGCAGGTCGACGATGGCGATCAGACCAAAGACAGCAGTCCAAACGAAGACTGCGACGGAGCCACTCATAGCGACTTCAAGGCGAGCCCGATATTGACGAGATAGCGTTCCACGGGGAAGTCAGGAGGATAGTCGAGGGGAGGTTGGGGCGCGACAACCGGATGACCGGTGAGCGCCTCGATAGTTGCGACGAGGTGGGGGTCGATCACATCCTCGCCCGAGAGGAAGATCGGCGCAGCAGTCGGCAGCGGCGCCGCGCGAGTGGCATCGTTGTAGTAGCGTACGGTGCGCGAGAGCTCGTCGGTCAGCCGGCCGAGCAAGAAATCGCGCGAGCCGGCTCCCTCCCCGAGGTAGACGGTGCGCAGCAGCATCGGCAGGTCGTCCACCACGATGACGATGTCGAGCGTCTGAGACTCGAGGTGGGCAACGACCGCATCCTTGCCGCCGACCGCGCGATAGAGCGCGAGCGGCTTCAGGTCGATGGCAAGCGGCTGGATGCCGGCGATCCGGAGCGTGTCGATCAGGGTCATCACGGTGTCGCGCGGCGTTGCGAGGAGGAAGACCCGGGGCGCGTGGCTAGTGCGCGGGTCGATCGCTTGCCAATAGAGCGTGACGTCGACGAGCGTTTCGGGCAGCACCTTCCGCGCCTCGATCTCCACCGCCTCGGCGAGGCGTGTGTGCGGGGCTGCGACCGTGATGATGCGCGACACCGCGCCGAGGCCAGACGCCGCCGCCACCACCCGCGAGCGCGGCAGCCCGCGGCGGTGAAACGTCTCACCGATCAGGGCGCCAATCGCGTTGGGGTCGCCGATCTGACCGTGACGCAGCAGCCGCTCGTCGAACGGAATATCCGCCCAGAATTCGACCTCGCTCCCGCGCGTGCCGAGCAGCCGGATCCGCGAGCCTTCAAGGGAGAGGGTGACCAAGCGGCGAGGAAGGAGCTTCATTCTTTCTGCGCGTACGCGGTCATCTCGATCTGCAGCGTCCAAATGTTGTTCTGAAAGATCGCGCTCTGGCCGTTGATCACGAGCGTGGTGTACTGGCTCGTCTCCAGCCTGTTCAGAAAGACCATCAGCTGCCGGAGGTCGCCCCGAGCAACAACGCTATAGCGCACCGAGCGGTACTCGTTGTTCCCAAAACGCTCAACCCCCTGCGCGCCGGTCTCGCGCTTGGCGACCTCCACGCCCGTCTGATTGGCAGCAAGAGCGATCAGGGCATTGATGCCGAGATGGTCGATCTCTTTGGGGAAGATCGAAGGATTGGTCGCAAACTGCGTCTCGAGCTCGGCGATCTCCCGTTTCAAGGCCTCGAGATCGTCTGGCCGGCGCATTGTCGCCAGCGACGCTTCGACCGCGAGGGTCTGGCGCTGGACACGGTCGCGCTGATCTTCCGTGAAGGAGTAGCCCGCGAACAGGACGAGGTCGAGGACGAGCGCGGCGGCGACTAGGGCAAGCAAGACCGCCTCAAGACGGCTCAATGGGAGACGCCGCAGGCGCGCGATCATGGACGCGCTCCAAAGCGGCGCTCCCCCTCCCCTGAGGGAGCAGTGACGGTCACGGCGCTGGAGGTCGTCGCAGTCGGAGCGGTGGTCGCGGTAGGGGGTGGGGTTGGGAAAACAGGCACCTGCCCGGCGCCGGGCCGCACTTGAGCGACGATCGTAAAGGTGTACGTCGCCAGAGGAGGCCGCTCTGCTGTGCGGGGTCCTTCCTCAGGCGGAAGAAGAGCGGCCGCAGTGATGACGTGGCCGTCAACCTCGGGCGGAGCGGGCCGGGATGATCCCGCCCGGCCACTCAACCGCTTGAAGGTGATATCCCAAATATGAAAGCCGGTCACGCCCGGGACGTTCGTCGAAAGCCCGCTCGCGGCATCCGCCCTGACGCCGACAAGCGTGACGGCATAGACCCCCTTTCTTGGAACTTGGAATTCGAACGTGCCGTCGCTGGCGGTCCGCTCCTCCGAAATGCCCTCGCCGGTGAGACGCACCGTGATCCCCCGCACCGCTCCCTCGTTCTCGTCAACGATCTTGCCGCGGATGAGCGACGGGCGGTCGACATTCCCGGGAATAGTGGTGCGGATCGAACTGACGACCCGAAACTCGGCTGCGGCAGGGGGAGCAGACGTCGGAGTAGCGGCAGCAGGGCGCGTTGGGGTCGGGAGCGGCGGCAGAATCGTGACGGTCGGCAGGGGAGGAGGCGTTGCGGTCGGCTGGGGCGCAGGCATGGGCGTCGGCTGCGGCGGAAGCACGGGGGGCGGCCCGGCGCTGACAGGCGGCAGGCCGCTGCCGGGCGGCGCTTCGCTGATGTTTTGGAGGACAACCGAGGCGAAGAGCGGCGAACTGCTCAGCTTCTGGGCGAAACCAGTGATACTGGCGTCTGACGAGCCCGTGCCTTGGATAAGCACTTGATAGTTGCGCTGCTGAATAGTGCTGAAGCCCATATCGGCGGGCGCCGCGGTCAGGATCGCCTGATAGACCTGCGACCAGGAGACACGGCGCTGGTTCAGCTCCTGATAGTCGTTTTGGAGCGCATCAAGCTGCTGCTGGAGCGAGGCGAGCTTCCCTTGATACTCCTGGGCGGTGGCGTCGACCACGGCGAGGGCGGCGCGCGTCGTTTGAGCGCGCGAGAGGCGAGCGCTCCACCGGATCAGTTCGTCTTCGGCCCGCAGGCGGAGCTGCAGGAACATCAGCGCGCCGACGGCCAAGGTCAGGAGCACAAGCGCAAGAACGGGCGCAAGTCCCGCGCCCGTTCGTCGTCGGTACGCCGGCGGAAGAAGGTTGAGGTCGATCGGCCGAGGCCGGCGCTCGACCGGCGGCCGCGCGGCGCTGCTGATCGCCATCGCGCTCTACTCGGAGAGTCCAGCTAACCTGGCTGCTCGCGCCGCATTCTACCATCTCCTCCGGCAGTTGCTAGAAGATCGGAACGAGCGGCGGTCTTTCTCCCTTCTTTGGTTATACGCCCCCGTGCTTGCATAAGCAACATGCATAGAGAACTGCTTGCGCCGGCTGGATCCACAGAATACGATACGCGCGTCCCGAGTGGTTGAGCCATCCGCGCGGCGACGGCTCAATCGCGGCCCTGCAGGCGGAAGGGAGACCAGCCGGTCCGACTTCCTCTCAGCGGTCTGTCGGAAGATGGACCTGCCGGCCTGCAGACGGCGCCGACTGGCAGGCATCGTTGCATGGCGTGCTTGTCAGCACTTCCTCAAGCCGGCGACGGCGCGAGGCGGTGGGCGCAGCGGCGAGGGCACTTCCCTCGCAGCGAGCGTCACACGGCGTTGACTTCAGGGTCGCGAGTGCTGGCGTCCCCTTCCCCAGCGAGCAATCGCTGAGGCAAGCGGGCGCAGCGAGCGCCGGCTCCGGCGGTCTGCAAGATCACTCGGGACTTTCTCTTGCCTTACACTTTTCGCGATGACGGATCCCAACCGGCAAGAGCGAGCGCGGCGGTATGCCGCGCTGCAGCGTCGGCTGCTGCTGATCGAGATTGCGCTTGGCGTTGGCTACCTCGTCGCTGTCCAATTCAGCGGGGCTGCCGTCTGGCTGCGCGACTGGATGCCCGAGCCGCCGGCGCTCGGTGCGCCCCTTTTCGCTGCCGTTGTAGCGTTCTTCTACCTGCTGCTGAGCGCCCCGTTCAGCTACTATGGCGGCTACCTCCTTCCAAAGCGATATGGCTTGCTCGTTCAGTCCTTTAGCGGCTGGCTCGCCGACCGGCTGAAGGCGCTCGCGATCAGCGGAGTGCTCGGCCTAATCGTGCTCCAAGCGCTCGTCGCTCTGTTGCAGTGGACGCCTGACTACTGGTGGCTTGGCGTTGCGGCCTTCCTGCTCTTGCTCACGGTCGTGCTGGCGAACGTAGCGCCAGTGCTGATTGTGCCGCTCTTCTTCCGGATGCGCCCGCTTGAGGATGACGACCTCGTTCGTCGGCTGGTGGCGCTCGCGGAACGGGCAGGAACGCGCGTGCGCGGCGTCTACGTCCTCGAGATGAGCGGCAAGACGACGGCCGGCAATGCGGCGTTGATGGGCTTGGGCGCGACCCGCCGGATCGTGATCGGCGACACGCTGCTTGCGAACTCCACCCCCGCCGAGATCGAAGTCGTGCTCGCGCATGAGCTGGCGCATCATGTTCATCGCGACATTGCGAAGGGGATCGTCGTCCAAACGTCGGTCACCCTCGTTGGCCTCTGGCTGGCGAATGGGTTTCTTCAGTGGGGCGTCGCGGCGCTTGGGCTAAAGGGGGTGAGCGATCTTGCGGCGCTGCCCCTTGTCGCTCTGGCGCTTGGTCTTTATGGGCTCGTCAGCCAGCCGCTCACGAACTGGTATAGCCGGCGTATCGAGCGCGCTGCCGATCGCTATGCTCTTGAGGTGACGCGCGACCCGGCTGCCTTCATCTCGGTGATGACAAAACTGCACGATCAAAATCTGAGCGAAGCTGACCCGCCGCTCTGGGCAAAGATCTGGCTCTACGACCATCCTCCCTTGCGCGAGCGGCTCGCCCTCGCCGGCGCCTAGCCTGCGCTGTGAGCGTCGGAGGCGACCGCGCGATGTGTATCCTCGCCGGCGCCTTGCCAGCAGAGCCGAGGAGGCACCCTCGCCGCTCTTCCTCCTGCCGCACGATGACCGGCCGATGACATGGTGCTCGTCGCCTGCTCGGCGCGCTCTCTCGCACCGCCGGAGCATGGGATCACGGTCGGCAGGTTGCGCGACGCTCTCCCCTGCGTCACCACCTGTTCGTGTCTGCCTCAACGGCCGGCGTTGAGCACCTCACCCCTCCTCGTGCGACCAGATGTTGATCCCCTCGCTCAGCAAGACGCTTCACCGTGTCCTATCCTCGTTCCGCTCTCCCCGAGGCCGAGACCGCTCGGGCATCCGGGCAGCGATCGAGAGCGTTGTCGCGCCCTGCCGGCGGTCAGGCTCGCGTTCGCCGCTGTCGCAATGCGTCCCCCGCCTTGGTCGCCGTCTTCCCCTCCTCCCTCTGTCGGGACAAGCAAGCGGCACGCAGGGCGAGAGCTGCCTCACCCGAGTTGGCCATCGGTGCGCTCAGGGTGCGCTTCTTGCCCGACCGCCGCAGCCGCTAGGCGCCCAAGATACGCCTCGGGCTCCGACTGCTCCGGGCGCCAAAGCACGCAAGGTACGCTTCTCGCCCCGCCCGACCTGACCGTCGTTGCGAGCGAGCGCAGCGAGCGTGGCCCCGCCGACCTCCGCGGGAACCCCTCTGAGGACCAGATCACGCCCGCTCCGGCCAGGATTGCCACGGCCCGCCTGCAGCGGGCCTCGCAATGACGGGAACGGCCGACCGCTCGCTTGGCAAGGAGCGTCCTTCCCTAACGTCGTTGCGAGGGCGCCGAAGGCGCCCGCGGCAACCCCGTTCGAAGCAGGGAGATGCTCCGGCCAGGATTGCCACGGCCCGCTTGCAGCGGGCCTCGCAATGACGAGGAGGTTAGTGGTCCTGCTCTTCCACTGCCTGCTGGATATGCGCGAGGCGCGTGCCTCGCAATGACGGTTAGGATGTCCCCTCACCCGCGAGCGCGCCTCTGCTCGACACGTTGGAACGGCATCGCTTTGGAACGACAACGAGAGTGGGTATTCATCCGTGAGGTAAGAACCTGCGGCGCATCCCGCAACGACGGCAAGGAGAGGCGCCCTGGTGAGGCTCGGCGACCGTTTTCGCGCGCTCCGAGACTGCTGCTCATACTGGCGGTGAGGATGATCGCCCCGGAGGCGCGGCGCGCGTTTTTGGGTAACGGCATTGCTGCCCGACATAACGGCCAGGATGGCGCTCTCTCAACGCTCACGTGGTGGGGCATGGCGCGCACGCGCAGTCCTCGCAACGACAGGAGATGACGACTACTCGACACGGCAGGGGATTGTGGTGCCTCGCAATGTGGAGCAATCGGCTGCGCCGCTGGGGCAGAAGGCCAGAGCAACATGGTTCACCCGCTCCCTCTCGCGCCGTCGTCGCGCTGATGGACCTTGCGATGACATAAGGCTTGCGCGGCAGTCGGGGCTGCGCTGCTCGTGGAGCCTTGCCTTGGCTGAGAGCGCGATGGCGGAGGGCCTGACGAATCGCGCTGCGCGCACCCACGGCTGCGCGGCGATAGTTGCCCAGCTCCAGATGCCGCGTGACGAGATGACACGTCGCTGCGCGCCGGCGCGGGGTGATGGGCGTCCGGCACGCTCCTGTCAACGCTGGCGGCCGGACCTAGGTAGAGAGGGGCACAGATGACAGGCGACATGCGGCGGAGGTTCGGTCCGCTGTTGCCGGGCTGCATCGCGACTGTGGGACGCACGATGCGGCGGAGGGCCGCGAGAGATCGCCAGAGAGAATACTGGGCGCGCTTGAGGCGTGAAGGCACGGGTGCGCGAGGGAAGCGCCGGCGCGGCCAATGCTGCCCCGCGAGTGGCATGAGCGAGGCGGGAGTGCGGAGGAGGCGGCGGGAAGTTGCTGAAACGAGGCAGGATGCGTCGGCTGCTGCCCGCCGTGCTGCGATGGCGGCCGCAGGTTGGGAAGAGGCTGGCGACGGAAGAGCGCGGCGAGTCAAGGATGACGTGAGAGGCTGAAAGGACCTAGCAGGAGCGCTCGCGAGGACGGCTGGAGAGGGTCGTGACGTCGCCGGACTAGCGCGGCCAGAGGTTCAACTCTTGAGTCCAGGCGCGGGCAGACTGGCCGAGAAGATAGTCGACAGCGTCGGCGACATCCTCCGGTTCCATGAACTTCTCGCCGGCCGCGCGACTTGCCAGCTTCTGCTCTCGGCTGCGCGTCCCAAAATCGGTCAGTACCGAGCCGAGGATGATGGTGCTGACCTTGATCCCGTAAGGCTCAAGCTCGAGGGCGAGCGATTCATTGAACAGCGTCAGTCCGGCCTTGCTTGCTGAGTAGGCCGAGAGCCCTGCATACCCGCGCTTCGCCGCCCCTGAGGCGATACCGATGATCCAGCCGCCGCCGCTCGCACGGAGATGAGGAATTGCTGCCTTCGCGCAGTGAAAGGCGCCGACGAGGTTGACCTCGATTGTCTCGCGCCAAGTTGCAGTACTCGTCTCTTCGACGGTGCCCCGGCCCGAGATACCAGCGTTGTTGACCAGCAGGTCGAGCCGGCCGAAGTGTCCCACCAGTCGCTCAACAGCCGCCCGCACCGCGTCCCAGTCCGCCACGTTCGCGGGCAGCGCCAGCGCACTGCCGCCCTCGGCTGCGATCAGCGCCACAGCGTGGTCGAGCCGGTCGGCACGCCGCCCGAGCAGACCAACTGCCATGCCGCGGCGCGCGCAGCGCTGAGCAATTGCCAGCCCGACCCCACTGCCCCCACCCGTGATCAGCCCAACTTTGCCCTGCAGGTGGCGATCCATGCCGTCATCGTACCATGGCAGGAGGAGGCGGCGGCGCAGTCGGTCGGCGAGCACCATGGGCCAGACAGCCGACCCGCTATGCTGTCATCGAGAGGAGGAGACCGATGGGGAAGCTTCGGCGCGCCTTCGTCGATGTTGAAGGGCGGCAGCTGCACTATCGGGATGGGGGCGCCGGCGACCCGCCACTACTCGTGCTGGCGCAATGTCCGGCGTCATCAGCCGAGTGGATGGTGGCGCTGCCGTTGCTGGCTGCGCGGCGGCGCGTCATCGCCTTCGACCTGCCTGGGCTTGGCGACTCAGAAGAACTGCCGGAACCGCCGCTCATGAGCGATTACGCCCGGGTGACAGCAGCCTTCCTCGCTGCGCTTGGGCTCGGACCCGTCGACGTGCTCGGCCATCACAGCGGGGCCGCAATCGCGGTGGCGCTGGCCGCGGCGTTCCCTGCCGCAGTGCGGCGGCTCGTGCTCGTCGGCGTGCCGATCTATCGCAGCTGGGAGCAGCGCTATCGCATCCTTGCCCGCGCCGTCCCGAACGATTTCGACGCTACCGGCGAGGCGGTTGGGCACGGCTGGGCACGCACGGCGGCCTCCCTGCGCGAGGCGGGCGTCCCGGACGATCGCGTGCCGGAGTACACCCGGCTGGTCTGGATCGCGCGGCTCCAAGCCGGCACCTACTGGTATCGGCCGTACGTGGCAATCGCCGTCTGGAACGACGCTCTGGCAGCGCTCGACCACGTGGAACAGCCCGCAATGATCGTCGCAGTGGCGGGCGACGGCCTGGCGCAGGAGGCGGACTGGCAGGCGCAGCGGCTGCGCGGCGGCCGACTGGCGCGCCTTGAGCGCGGCGGCAGCTTCCCGCATCTCGGCAATCCGGTCGGGCTCACCCAGATCGTGGACGCCTTTCTTGCCGACTGACGCGCCCGGAGGGGCACTCTTCCCAACGCCGTTCTTCTCCGCAAGCGGATGCAGCAGAGGCGGAAGCAGCCTCGCGGAGCGCATGCCTGAACCCGTCCTCGCAGCGAGCTGGCGGGGTAACCGGCAGCAAACGCCGTCGCGGCGCAAAAGCTCAATCTCTCATAAAGCTTTATGCGGAAATGGCTGACTCTCGGCGCGTCTCCTGCTACTGTGAGAGCGCAAACTTTTTGCGCAAAGGGGCATCCATGATCAACGAAGGCGACCGCGCGCCAGACTTCACCCTCCCGACCGTCGGGGGAACAATCTCGCTCGCCGACTTCCGCGGCAAGCAGCCAGTGCTGCTCTATTGGTATCCGAAGGACGACACGCCGGGCTGCACGACTGAAGCGTGCTCCTTCCGCGATAACATCGCCGTCCTTCAGCGCTATGGCGTCGCAGTGCTGGGCGCGTCGCCGGACAGTGTCGAGAGCCACGCGAAGTTCGCCAAAAAGCACAACCTGCCCTTCCCCCTCCTCGCCGATGTTGATCACTCGGTTGCCGAAGCGTACGGCGTCTGGGTAGAGAAGAGCATGTACGGCAAAAAGTACTTCGGCATCGAGCGCACGACCTTCCTCATCGGGCCGGACGGCACGGTCCTGCGCGTCTGGCGCAAGGTAAACCCGAACAAGCACGTTGAGGAAGTGATCGCGGCGTTGAAGGAGATGCAGCCGGCAGCGACCGCCTAGCTGCCCGAGGTCGAGACTGTCGGCTCGTTGATCGAGAACCCATGGACGGTTCGCTCGCCGCGACCGAAGACGCACTCTCTCTCGCGCCGCTGCTCCCTGCCCGCCTGTCGCGCCGCGCCGTGCTTGCTGGGCTGGGCGCGCTCGCGCTCCCCAGCAGCCTGCCGGACGGCGAGGAGCGTCCGCTCCTTCGCCTCTTCTACAGCCCGGACTATGTCGGCGCGGCCTACAGCTTCGAGACGACGCGCAAGGCCGGCTGGATCGCGCAGTCTTTGCACGATGACCCGATCCCCGGCGTCGTGATCGAGGCGCCGCCTTCCCTAACCGAAGAAGACCTCCTCGCCATCCATGCGCCCGCGTACGTCGCTGCGGTCCGAACAGGAACGCCGCGCGCTCTCGCCGAGTCTCAAGGCTTTCGCTGGGATCCGGGCCTCTGGCGGATGGCGGTCGCGATGGGAGGCGGGGTCGTCCACGCCGCGCTCGCCGCGCTGACCGACGGCGTCGCCGGCTCGCTCAGTCTCGGCCTCCACCACGCCCGCCGCGAGCGCGGCAACGGCTTCTGCACCTTCAACACGCTCGTTCTCGCCGCCCACGCCGCTCTCGCTGCCGGCGCTGGGCGGGTCCTCATCCTCGACCTCGACGCGCACTGCAGCGGCGGAACAAGCGCGCTCATCGCCGGCGACCCGGCGACCCGCCTCCTCGATGTCTCCGTCCACCCCTTCGACCGGTATACGCCAGCGCCCGGCAACACGCTCGACCTCGTTCGCCGTGCCGCCGACTATCTGCCGACCATCGAGCGGCGCCTCGCCGAGCTCGACAGCGAGGCGTTCGGGCTTGTCCTCTATTACGCGGGGATGGACCCGCATCAGCATTGCCCGATCGGCGGCTTGCCCGGCATCGACGGCGCGATCCTCGAAGCGCGCGAGCAGCTCGTCTTCGGCTGGGCACGCCGGCGCCGGCTGCCGATCGCCTTTGTTCCCGGCGGCGGCTACACCGGCCCCTTGCTGAGCCGAACTGCGCTTGTCGCCCTCCATCGACTGACAATCGCCGCCGCCGTCGCCTAGCGACCCGTCCGGCGCTCCTGCCCGCAGTGGGAGCATCGGCGCCACCGCCGGGAGCTCGTCGAGCACCAGCAGCGGCACCGTCCGGCGCCCCTGCCCGCAGTGGGAGCATCGGCGGCTGCCCGCGCCGCTCTTGGTCCATTCCCCGCACGGCCGCAATGGGGCGTGGAGCGCGCGCCGGCCGGTCGAGAGCAGAGGCGGGTTCTGCGCTCCCAGCGGGCAGATTACTCGGTGGGGCCGCTGAGCGTGACGGCGCTGCCTCTCTGTGCTGCTGGCGCGGCTGGAATGAAGACAGGGCCACGGCGAGGTCAAGGCCGCTCCACATTGAGGGGCAGCCGCGGCGCGCCGCGACCGCGGCGACTGTCGCGGAGGTGCGCTGTTCCTCGAATGCCGTTCTCTCCTGCAGCTGCAGAAGCGCGCCGTCGCTCCGCCCGGGAGATGCGGGAGGTACGCCTTGGAAGCCTGCCGCACGCGGGGGACAGCGCCGCTGCGGGCGCTGAGCGAGCGCGGGCGCAGAGGCCGGCTGCCGTCGAACCGCTCGCCTGCGGCCTCGGTCGGTTATCGTTACGGCGCCATGCTGCTCGACTGGCGGCGACATGACCACAACGCGCGCCATCGTGAGGGGGTCGACCGCGCTCTGCTCCCGCTCGGCAGCCGCGTCGAGCACGTCCTAGACCTCGCCCGCGCTCTCGGCCGGGACATGACAGCCCAGAGGAAACGGCTGCCTCACGCTGAAGGCACTGCCGCGTTGATGGCGCGGGATGCGCACAAGCGCGCGGTCGGGAGGTGGGTGGATGACGCGTTCGCCCGCTTGCGCCGCACCTTCGGTCATGCCGTCGCCGCCGGCCCGGTCCACGAGGGGACGGCCGATGCCGAGGTCTGGCGCGCCCTCCAGCCCGGCCGCCTCTTCATCACGCACGACGTCGGTCGAGCCCGTGGCTGGCCGCCGCTCGGCGCCGACAGGGGCGACACCAGCGGGTCGCGGGAGCGCGGCTGCGCTGCGTGGGGCGTCACCGGCGCCCGCGACCGAGCAGGGTTCCGCGGGGTCGAGTGGAAGGCTCTGCCGCTGCAGAAGCGCCGGCTCGGCATCCCGCCGAACCCGCAGCGCGGGGCCGCTGCGTAGAGGAAGCGCCGTGCGGGTTCTCGACCTGCATCCGTGGGAGGTCTCGCCCCGCGAAGCGGCGGCGATCCAGCGACGGCTGCGCGACCGGCTCGTGATCGCGAACGGGCCGCTGCTCGCTGACCTCCGCCTAGTCGCTGGCGCCGACACTGCCTACCGTCGCGAGGGCAGGATGACAGTCGCGTACAGCGTCGTTGTGGTGCTGCGCTTCCCGGAGCTCGATGTGGTCGAGACACGCCGCGCCCGCCTCCCCGTCGCTTTTCCGTACGTGCCCGGGCTGCTTGCCTTCCGGGAAGCCCCGGCGATCCTTGCGGCGTTCCGGCAGGTTGAGCGCGTGCCCGATGTCGTCCTCGTCGATGGCCACGGCTATGCCCACCCGCGTCGGCTGGGGTTGGCGTCGCACCTCGGCCTGCTGCTCGATGTGCCGACTATCGGCTGCGCCAAGTCGCGGCTCGTCGGCCACGCTGCGGACCCGCCGAACGAGCGCGGGGCGGTCAGCCTGCTCGTTGACCGCGGAGAGGTCGTTGGCGCGGCGGTGCGAACGCAGGCGGGGCATGCGCCGCTCTATGTCTCGCCGGGCCATCGGATCGGGGTTGAGCGGGCGATCGAGATCGCGCTCGCCTGCTGCCGCGACGCCTTCCTCCCAGAGCCGACGCGCCGCGCCGACGCGATCGTCAACCGGGCGGCGCGCCGCGACCGCGCCGCCGAGCAGGGCAGCGGCTGCCGGGAGCACTCGACTGGCGAGCCGGCAACTTGACCGCGATTTCACCCCCTGCGTACAATCGCAGCGCGGGCGGCTGTGCCCGTTCTTGCCCTGCGGATCGAACCGGGCGGCTATTTCGGGCGTGGGTGGACCAATGCGACGCTTCGGCTATCTTGCTCCCAAGAGCGTCTCGGAGGCGGTCTCCGTGCTTGCCGAGCACGCGGCGGTCGCGAAAGTGATCGCCGGCGGGACCGACCTCGTCGTGCAGATGAAAGACGGCGTTCGTCGTCCCGAGGTCGTGATCGACATCACGGGCATCGACGAACTGCGGCTCCTCGAGGAGCGCGATGATGGCCTCCATCTTGGCGCGCTCGTCCGGATGGGCGAAATTGAGACCCATCCGCTGATCATCGAGAAGTATCCGATCCTTGTCGATTCGGCGAAGCTGGTCGGCTCAAAGCAGGTGCGCAATCTCGCCACCATTGCGGGCAATACCTGCAACGCCTCGCCCGGCGCAGACACCCCTCCTGCCCTGATCGCGCTCGATGCTCAGGTGCACGTCCTTGGTCCGCGGGGGCCGCGCGTTGTGCCGATCGACCGCTTCTTCGTCGGTCCCGGCCGAACTGTCCTTGAGCCGGGCGAGCTGGTGACGAAGTTCGTCCTTCGCAAAGCGGCGCCGAATGAGGGCGCGTACTACGAGCGGCACACGCCGCGCAAGGAGCTGGATATCGCGGTTGTCGGCGTCGGGGCGTGGGTGCGGCTGAACGGCGAAACGATCGAAGACGCGCGGATCGGCCTCGCCGCCGTTTACCCGACGCCGCTGCGAGCGACCGAAGCCGAGGCGGCGCTGCGCGGCAAGCCGTTCGGCCAAGCCGCGCTCGACGCCGCTGCGCTCGCTGCGGTGGCGCAAGCGCGCCCGATCAGCGACGTCCGCGGTTCAGCGGACTTTCGCCGCTGGCTGATCGATGTTCTTGTCCGCCGCGCCGTCACCAATGCGGTGGCACGAGCGCGCGGCGGGGGCCCGCGGGCCGGCGAAACGCATTAGGTCCCAAGGTTGGCCGGCGGCGGCTCCGGCCCCAAGGAGGTTGCCTTGCTGAAAGAACGCGTGGGACACGCCACCGTCACTATCCGGTGTGTCGTCAACGGTGTCGAGCGGACGGTGACAACGGTTCCGAACCGGACGGCGCTTGAGCTCATCCGGGAAGACCTTGCGCTCACGGGCGCAAAAGAAGGCTGCGGCACCGGCGACTGCGGTGCCTGCACGATTATCGTCGACGGACGGCCGGTCAACGGCTGCCTGCTTCTTGCGCCGATGCTCGACGGCAAGACGGTGCTCACCGTCGAAGGGGTCGCTCGCGGCGGCAAACTGCATCCCGTCCAGCAGACGATGGTGGAGATGGGCGGCTTGCAGTGCGGCTTCTGCACGCCAGGCTTTGTGGTCACCGCCGTCAACTTTCTCGAACACAACCTGAACCCCACTGAAGAAGAGGTCCGCGTTGCCATCGCCGGCAATCTCTGCCGCTGCACCGGCTACAGCAAGATTGTGGACGCGATCCTCGAAGCGGCCAAGCGGATGCGGGAAGGAGAAGGACGATGACCGAACTGAAAGTCGTAGGCAAGGCGCTGCCCCGGATTGATGGGCCGGAGAAGGTGACCGGGCGGACAGTCTATGCCGCCGACATGCAGCTGCCAGGAATGCTCCACGCCAAGGTGCTGCGCTGTCCCTACCCGCATGCCCTCATCAAGCGGATTGATACGAGCAAGGCAAAGGCCTACCCGGGCGTCGTCGCGGTCGTCACCGCTGACGATCTGCCCCCCGCCGACCGCGACCCGTCTGTCCGTTCCCATGCCGTCCTCGTTGAGCGCGAGGCGATCTTCGAGGGCCAAGCGGTCGCTGCGGTCGCCGCAGAAACGCCCTACATCGCCGAGGAGGCGCTCGACCTGATCGAGGTCGAGTATGAGGAACTGCCGGCCGTGCTCGACCCGGAGGAGGCGATCAAGCCCGACGCCCCGCCGACCCGTCGTCCTCTCGATGAGATCGATGTCAGCGAAATCGAAGGGCACGTGACGGTAGACATCTCCACCGCCGACGATGCCGAGGCGCATCGCCGTTCCCCCAACATCTCGAACCGGCTGCACTTCGTGCGCGGCAATGTCGAGAAGGGGTTCGAAGAGGCGGACATCATCGTCGAAGGGCGCTTCGACTCGAAGATGGCGCACCAAGCCTATCTCGAGCCGCAAGCGTGCGTCGCCCATTATGACGCGACGGGCAAGCTGACGATCTGGACGCCGACCCAAGGGCAGTTCTATCAGCGCAACGAAATTGCCCGCATCCTCGGTCTGCCCCACGAGAAGATCAACCTTGTCGGCACCGAGGTCGGCGGTGGCTTCGGCGCAAAGGTGGCTCCCCTCATCCAGCCGCTCACCGCGCTCTTGTCGATGAAGACCGGCCGTCCGGTGAAGCTCGTGCTGACCCGCCGCGAAGACCTGATGAACTCTGTCCCTGCGCCGCGCGGGATCGTCGAGGGGAAGATCGGCGCGACCAAAGATGGGCGGCTGACGACGTTCAAGGCGCGCATCATCTTCGACTCGGGCGCCTTCCCCGCGGGAACGCCGGTGGGCGCAACGATGATGATCGCGGCCTGCTACAAGTTCGACCACCTCGATGTCGAAGGGATCGAGGTGCTGACGAACAAGTGCGGCGCGGGCGCCTACCGCGCGCCGGGCATGCCGGAAGTGACCTTCGCGATCGAGCAGCTGGTGGACGAAGTCTGCCGCCAGGGCGGCTTCGACCCGATCGAACTGCGCAAGAAGAATGTCTGCCGCGAAGGCGACCTGATGCCGAACGGCCGGCCGTGGCCGAAGATCGGGCTGTACGAATGCCTCGAAGCGCTTGAGAACTCCGAGCTGTGGCGGACGCGCCACCAGACGAAGAACGGCGGCAAGCCGCGCGGGGTAGGGGTGGCCATCGGCGCGTGGCCGGGCGGCATGCAGCCGGCGAGCGCGCTGGTCAAGATGAATGAGAACGGCACGTTCAAGGTCGTGGTCGGCTCGAACGACATCAGCGGCGTCAACACCAGCTTCACCATGATCGCCGCAGAAGAGCTGGGCGTGCCGATGCACATGGTGACGACGGTCACCGCCGACACCGACACCGCTCCGTACGGCGGGCTTGCCGCCGGTTCCAAGACGCTCTACTCGGGCGGCAAGTCAGTGCAGGCGGCAGCGCAGGATGCGCGCCGGCAGATCCTCGCCATCGCCTCGCGCGAGCTCGACGCCAACCCCGAAGATCTCGTTATCGAAGATGGCGTCGTCTTTGTCCCCGGCACCGACAAGAAGATCACCTTCCAGCGGATCGCCGCGCTGACAATGGGCTTCGGCAGCCGCTACGCGCCGGTGGTCGGCCGCGGCGGCGAGGTGATCCGCAACCAAGCGCCCGGCACGACCGCTCAAGCCGTCGAGATTGAGCTCGACCCAGAGACCGGCAATGTCACCGTCACCCGCGCTGCTGTCGCGCAGGATGTCGGGAAAGCGATCAACCGGCTCTCCATCATCGGCCAGATGGAAGGCGGGGTGACCCAGTGTCTCGGCATGGGCCTGACGGAGGAATTGATCTTCGATGAGCGCGGCAAGATGCGGAACCCGGTCTTCCTCGACTATCGCCTGCTTACCGCGCTTGACGTGCCGCGGATCGAGACCCTTATCGTCGAAGTGCCGTCGCCGGAGGGACCGTTCGGCGCCCGCATCGCTGGCGAGCCGTCGATCATCGCGGGAAGCGCGGCGATCGCCAACGCCCTGCGCGATGCCACGGGGCTGCGCTTTTACGAGGCGCCGATGACCCCCGAGCGGGTCCTGCGCACCCTGCGAAAGGCAGGCACGGCGGTCAGTCATCCGGTCGTGCTCGGCGAGGCCGCTCTCTAAGCGCAAGCGCGCGATCATGACCGCCCCCGTGAAAACGGGGGCGGTTTCGATTCGGCACCGTTCGGAGAGAAGGCGATGGCTGTGCTCGCAATTGATCTCGGCGGAACGTGGGTGCGCCTCGCGCTCTTTCGTGAGGCCGATGCGCCCCCAGCACGGGTGACGCGCTTTGCGACCCAGCCCGAGGACGGCTTCGAACGCGTGCTCGACCGGATTGCTGAGGCGGCGCGCGCGCTCAGGGCAGGAGAGCCGATCAGCTGCGCCGGCCTGGCTGCTCCCGGTCCGCTCGACCCGGCGCGCGGCGTGCTGCTTCGCCCGCCGAACTTGCGCGGGTGGCCTGCTGAAGCGCCGATCGGTGCTGCACTCAGCGAGCGGATAGGGGTGCCGGTCTTCGTCGACAACGACGCCAACGTCGCGGCGCTCGGCGAATGGCGGGCTGGCGCGGGACGCGGGGTCGACCATCTCATCTATTTCACGGTCAGCACCGGCATCGGGGGCGGCGTTATCCTCGGCGGGCGGGTGGTTCACGGGGCGCACGGCTACGCCGGCGAACTGGGACACATGGTCATTCAAGCGGACGGGCCGCCCTGTTTGTGCGGCGGGCGGGGCTGCCTTGAGACCCTCGCTTCCGGCACGGCGATCGCCCGTCTTGCGCGCGAGCGGCTTGCTGCCGGCGAGCCAAGCCGGCTCACGCCGGACGCAACCGCAGCAGAGGTGTTCGCCGCTGCCGCTGCCGGGGATCGGCTCGCTGCGGCGATCGTCGAGCGAGCGATGTGGCACTTAGGGATCGGCGTCGTCAACGCTCTCCACCTGTTTGATCCGGCGCTGGTCATTCTCGGCGGCGGCGTCACCAACGCGGGACGGCTGGTCTTCGACCCGGTCGCGCGCGCGGTCGCGCGCTTGGCGATGCCCGCCTTTCGGCACACCCCGGTCGTCCGGGCAGCGCTGGGCGACGACGCCGGCCTCTACGGCGCCGCCGCCCTCGCTTTCGGCGCGCCAGGCTAGGCAATCGCGACAACGAAGGTGAAGCGGCCGACGAGCCCGTGCTCGCTCTCCTGCACCTCGAGGAGGAGCCTGGGGTCGAAGATGCGGTCGCGAGCGTTAGCGGCTTCGTCGGGGAAGAACAGCTGGGTCGTCAGGACAGGTCCGCCGGGCGCCTGCACCTTGACATGGATGTGGCGCGTGCGTCCCGGATAGAGCCCGGGCACGATCGTCTCCAGCGCATACACGCCGTTCTCATCGGTCAGGGTGTGACCGCGCAGTCGATAGCCCGCTGTGTCGTAGCGACCGCGCTCGTCCGCCTGCCAGATATCGACCACGGCGCCCGCGATCGGCTGTCCATCCGGCGCGAGCACTTGCCCGGTGAGCAGGATTGGCGTTCCCGAGACACCCTCCTCGATCAGGGAACTGCGCAGCGGCGAGTCCGGCTTGAAGTACGGCCCTTCGGTCATCGAGGGCGTCAAAGGCAGCTCCTGCTCGGCGGCGACAACCGGGGGCCAGGCAGCTGGCTTGCCGGTTTCCGCGCTGACGGGGAGCGAGAGGATCACCCCGCTCGCTCCCAGCACCAGTCCGCAGGCTGCCATGACAAGACGGCGCGCTGCCGGCAGAAGCAATGCGCGATGATGCGCTGCGACCATCGACCCTCCTCGCGAAATCAGTGCGGTGTTCAACGGCTGGGCGTCCTGCGTGCTGCCAACGTCCGAACAGTGTAGTGCTCGGGAGGCAGACAGAGTTTCAGGCCTGCGGATGGCCCACTTCCACTCGGGCGCGGCGCTGCCATCGATCTGATGCGGCTGTCGTTCCAGCGGCTGCCGCCTGTTGGTCGAGTGATGAGAAGGATGGGTGCTCGCCGCTCTGCGAGCGCGAGGGGCGAGCGCCTGCCGAGGGTGTCGCGAAGCTGGCGGCCGGCTCGGGATGACGGGATAGCCGAGGCGGCTCATAGTTTCGCCTCGGCGGGAACTGAGCAGACGCGGCGCCCGCGGCCGGCCCGGCTGACCGATCTTCTGCCGACGAGATAGGAGGGATCGGTGGAGGCTGAGCGGAACAGCACGGTCGGAGCGTCCCAAACGGCACTTCCGTCCGGCGGCGCGAGCGCGCATACTACTTTTGCCACCGCTGTTGGAGGAAAGCGATGTACGACCCGATTATCCTCGCGCTCGACGGCTCTGATTTGGCCGCGGAAGCCATCCCTCACGCTATCGCTCTGGCCCGTGACTTCGACGCGGAGATCCTGATCGTTCGGGCGGTCGAGTTGCCCCGGGAGTATTACGAAGTCGCCCCGTACATGGCGCCGGCAATCGCCTCGAGTTTGATCGATGAGGCGTATGAGCAGGCAGAGGCGTATGTCCGAAGCCAAGTCGAGGCGCTGCAGGCGAAGGGGCTCCGCGCCCGCGGGCGCTGCCGGAGCGGCGACCCGGCGACGGTCATCCTCGAAGCAGCCGATGAGCATCGGGGCGGCGTCGTCGTTATCGCCACCCATGGCCGCTCTGGCCTCAGCCGCTGGGCGATGGGCAGCGTCGCCGACCGCGTCGTCCGTCATTCGCCGGTTCCGGTCCTGCTCATTCGGTCGGGACAGCCGATCCCGGCGCCCCGGGCGGAGAAGGCCGAGTCGACGACGAACTCGTAGCGCATCCAACCGTTAGAGGCTCTCCGGGACGAAGCCGTGCCGCATGGTGTTCTCGCTGACGACGCGCGGCTCGACAAACTGGCGCAGATAGTCTGGTCCGCCCGCTTTCTCGCCGATGCCGGAGATGCCGAGCCCCCCGAACGGCTGACGGCCGACGACCGCGCCGGTGATCTTCCGGTTCAAGTAGAGATTGCCGACGCGGAATTCGCGCGCTGCCCGCTCGAGATGACGCGGGTTGCGGGAGAAGACGCCGCCGGTGAGCGCATACGGGACGCTCATCGCCAGCCGCAGCGCAGCGTCGAAATCGGGCACGTGGAACAGCGCGAGCACCGGCCCGAAGATCTCCTCGCGCGCGAGCGGTCCCTCCTCGGGCACGTCGCCGAAGAGGACCGGCGGGACGTACCAGCCCGGCCTGGCAGGCGTCGGGGCTGCGGCGAGCAGTCGGGCGTGTGATCTCCCCCACGCGATCACCTCGGTGATCCGCGCCTGCGCCTCGGCGCTGATCACCGGAGGGACGAAGGTAAACGGGTCTTCAGGCGGTCCGACGACAAGACTTTCGACCGCCGGGACGAGCCGTTCGACCACGTCGCGGAAGGCCGAACCGACAACGATCAGCCGGCTGGCAGCGCTGCACTTCTGCCCCGCGAAGCCGTAGGCCGAGACAAGCGTTCCAGCGATCGCGAGGTCGAGGTCGGCATCCTCGTCAACGATGAGGGCGTTCTTGCCGCCCATCTCAGCGATCACCTTCTTGAACCCGCGTGCCTGCGGGCGCGCTGCAGCCGCGATGATCGCCTGCCCGACGGCACTGCTGCCGGTGAAAGCAATGAGAGCAACCTCGGGATGCTCGACAAGCGCCCGCCCCACGGTCTCCCCAACGCCGGGCAGGCAGTGCACCACTTCTGCCGGGACCCCTGCCTCATGGAGCAGGGCGACGAACCGCAGCGCAATCAGCGGCGACTGCTCGGCCGGCTTGACGAGAGCGCAATTGCCGGTGACGAGCGCGGCCGACGTCATCCCGGTGACGATCGCGAGCGGAAAGTTCCACGGCGCAATCACCGCCGCGACGCCGCGCGGTTCGGCGAGATAGAGGTTGCGCTCGCCGAGCACGCTGCCGAGTGTCTGCGGGGCGAGGACGCGCTCGGCGTCGTCGGCGTAGTAGCGGAGATAATCGATCGCCTCGGTGACATCGCCGTCTGCTTCAGCCCACGGTTTGCCGGATTCCACGACCATCAGCGCCGCAAGGTCGAAGCGGCGAGCCTCCATCAGTTCGGCTGCCCGCCGCAGCAGCGCTGCCCGCGCTGTGACGGGGCGGTCGCGCCAGCTCGGGAACGCCGCCGTTGCGACGGCGACGGCCGTCTCGACATCGGCTGGCGTCGCCTGAGCGACCTCCCCGACAACCCGCGCGGGGTCGCTCGGGGAGCGGATCTGCTCGAACACGCGGCCGGCGACCTCGCGTCCGCCGATGCACAGCGGATGGCGCTCCGCACGGAGCCGGGCAAGCGCGTCCCGCATCTGCTGCCGGGTCTCCGGCGCGAAGAAGCGCGCTGCCGGCGCGTTGACAAAGCTGATCGTCGGCCGCGCCGGCGAGGTGACGGCGCGAGACGAAGGCGCGCGGAGCGCCGCGCCAGCGTTGAACCATGCTTGGTTCGAGGTGTTCTCGAGGAGGCGGCGGACGAGATAGGCCATGCCCGGGATGATCGCCCCAACCGGCACATAGACCCGTGTCCGGTAGCCGTCCTTGGCCAGTGTCTCGCGGATCCCCTCCGCCATGCCGTAAAGCACTTGAAACTCGAGGTCGTGCTTGGCGAGGCCGCGCCGCTGCGCCTTCACCGCAGCTTGGGCGATCGAGCGCGGGTTGTGCGTGCCGAAGGCGGGGCGGAGCGCCGGCCACGCGTCGAGCAGGGCATCGGTGCAGCGCTCGAAGGACTCATCGGTCTCCTCTTTGCGCTCATAGACAGGAACTGGCCAGCCATACTGGCTAGCGACGGCGCGCTCTTCGTCCCAGTAAGCGCCCTTAACGAGGCGGACCGTAATCGGCGTGCCCCGCCGCTCGGCGAGCGCCCGCAGCCAGGCAATGTCCTCGAGGGCGTCGCGAAGATACGCTTGGACGACGATGCCAAAATGCGGGTAGCGCGCGAACTCGGCCTCGGAGACTTGGCGGGCGAAGGTGAGATGGGTCAGGTTCTTGAAGCGGTACTGCTCCATGTCGACATTGACGAAGACGCCGTGCTGCATAGCCCGCTGCAGCACCGGGCGGAGCCGGCGGAGGATCACCTCGCCGACCGCTTCTGGGGCCGCCGGCTCGAGGTGCGGCGCGAAGGCGGAGTACTTGAGCGAGATGTTGAGGGCGGCGGCGTCCTCCCAGACCGGCCCGTGCGGCGTCAGCCGCTCGGCCTCGCGGGTCAGCAGGTCGAGCAGGTCAAGATAGCGGCGCTGGTAGGCATCGGCTTCAGCGTCGGACAGGCACGCCTCGCCGAGCAGGTCGATCGTGTGGCCGATGCCGTCGCGCGCCAAGCGCTCGAGGCGAGACCGAGCAGCGCGCGGCGACTCGCCGACGATGAAGCGGCGCGCCATCTCAATGACGCCGAGCCGGACGAGCTGCGTCAGGATCGGGCGGAAGGTCGCGTGGCTAGCCCACTCCGCCACCTGACCGACAAGCGGCGCCTCCAGTCTGTCGAAATACTGCTGGACGTGGTCGGCAACTGCTGCCGGTGTCCGCAAGGCGGGGAGCACGTCCACAAAGCGGAGCAGCTGCGTGCGGAACACGGGGTCAGCGGTTGCCCGTTCGAGCACCTGCTGCTGGAACCAGCGCGGTGAGAGCAGAACTCCATTCGCGGCTTGGCCGGCTGCTGCCAGCCGCTCAGCAAGCGCGTTCACCTGGCGGTCGAGTGCCGGATCGATCATGGCCTGAGCTCCCTGAGGCGCCGGCGACGGCGCCCGCGCAGCAATGGTACAGCGGCGGGCCGGCGGTGAGCGGGGCGCTTCCCGCTCGACCAAGCGAGGACGAAGAGGTCGCAAGGCGGTCGCGGGGAACACTGGCTCCCGCCGTCTGGCCGAGTGCTGCGCTGTGCGAGAGGGGCTTCCGGGACCAAGGCGCACTGCGCCTCTCCGTACAGGCGACAGAGCGGCAATCCCGCTGTTCGCTCGCCGCGCTCCCTCCGTGCGCGGACCGCTCGGCTGCCGCAGATGCTGTGCTGCGCAGGAGGGGCACAGCTCGTGAAGGGGGGTGCCGTTAGAAGGTGATCTCCGTTACATCCGGCGCGACTTGGAGCGGCGCCTCGGTGCGCGCTTGCACCTCCTCGACGGTGTGGCCGGGAGCGACCTCGCGCAGCAGCAGCCCGGCGGGCGTCACCGCGATGACGGCAAGGTCTGTGACGACGAGCGAGACGCAGCGCCGCCCGGTCAGCGGATAGGTGCAGCGGCGGACAATCTTCGGCTCACCGCGGCGCGTCGTGTGCTCCATCGCCACGATCACCTGCTTTGCGCCGGTGACGAGGTCCATGGCGCCGCCGATGCTGCCGATGCCGCGCTCGGGGCGCATCCAGTTGGCGAGGTCGCCCGCTTCGGACACCTGCAGCCCGCCGAGGACCGTCGCGTCGAGATGGCCGCCGCGGATCATCGCGAAGGCGGCCGCACTGTCGAAGAACGACGCTCCGGGCAAGAGTGTCACAAACTGGCCGCCGGCATTGCGGATGTCGAGGTCTTCTGTCCCCGGCGCGGCGAGCGGACCGTAGTTGAGCGCTCCGTTCTCAGAGTGGAGGACGACGTTGGCGAACTCGGGGATGAAGTTTGAGACCAGTGTCGGGATGCCGATCCCGAGGTTGACGTAGCGCGCCCCGCTCTCCCGCAGCGCCCGGGCGACGCGCAGCGCGATCAGCTCGCGGTCGAGCGGCACTGCCCTACTCCCGCGCCGCGAGGCAGAGGCGATCGACGTAGATGCCGGGCGTGCCGATCCGCTCGGGGTCGAGCGCGCCGACGGGCACGATCGCTTCGACTTGGCAGATCACGATGTCGGCCGCGGTCGCCATCACTGGGTTGAAGTTCCGCGCCGTGCCACGGTAGACGAGATTGCCCATCGTATCAGCCTGGAAAGCGCGGATGAGCGCGTAGTCAGCGCGGATCGGCCGCTCGAACACATACTCGCGTCCGTCGATGACGCGCACCTCCTTGCCCGCGGCGGCAACCGTTCCGACGCCGGTCGGGGTGTAAAAGCCGCCGAGGCCGGCGCCGCCGGCGCGAATCCGCTCGACGAGCGTTCCCTGGGGGACGATCTCGACCTCGATTTGGCCGGCATTGAACTGGCGCTCGAGCGCGGTGTGCGCCGTCTCGCTCGCCGGCACCGGGAAGGAAGCGATCACCTTGCGAATGAGGCCGCGCTCGGCCAAAAGGTCGGTGTTGTCGTGGACGGAGATGTTGTTGGTGATGATTGTCAGGTCGCGCGCGCCATGCCGCGCGAGGGCGCGCACCAGTTCGAACGGCTGGCCGCCGCCGGCGAACCCGCCGATCAAGATGCTTGCCCCGTTCGGGATGTCGGCGACCGCCTCGTCGGGCGTCAGCACCGGAACGACGATCATTGCACGACGTAGCGCAGGCCTTGCCGGCCGAGGATGCGCGGTCCATCCTCGCCGACGAGGACACTTGTGCCGACGATCGTGATCACGCTGTTGTCAGGCGTCATCAGATGAGGAAAGACGGTGAACGCCATGCCGGGGCGGAAGATGATCTCGGTCGGCGGTCGGTACCCGTCGAAGCCGCGGACGCAGATCATCTGCCAGCCCCCGGTGCTCTGCCCGGTCGCCAGCGGGCCGTGGCACCACAGCCCACGCGCCGGCACGACGTCGCCGCATCGCGCCGCCTCGCTTGTCGTCCCGCCCGGCCGCAGCGCGGCGACAACACAGCGCGCCACCTCGAGCGCCGTCTCGAAGAGGGTGTGCACCTCGGGCGGCGGCTCACCGAGCGCGATTGGAAAGCCGCGATAGGCGCGGAAAGGGCCGCGGGCGGCATTGCTCTCGAAAAAGACGTAATCCCCCCGCTGCAAGGTCCGGCTCGCTGCTGCTGGGTCGAGGATGCTTGTCGAGCGGTCCATTGCCGCTGCCCGTGCCGAGAGCGCCGACAGTCCCAGGTCGCGCTCCTTGGAGAATGCATGGGTGGCGGCGACGACCTCCGCCAGCGAGACGCCCGGCCGGACGGCGTCGACGTAGAAGTCGATTACGCGGTCGAGATCCTCGGCGGCGCGCTCCAGCAGCGCTTGCTCCTCGGGCAGCAGCAGGTTGCGGACGGCCTCGTAGGCCTCGGTGACAGTGTCGAACCGGGCGGCCGGGAGGTCGGCCTTCAGGCGTTCGTACAGCAGGTGGGGGATCCCGCGGGTGCGCAGGCTGTCGACCTCGACGAGACCGATGGCGCCCCGGTCGAGCCGGCGCGCCCGCAGTTCGCCGATCAGCTCGTCGCTGTAGTCAATGCCGCCGTTGCGCACCTCGATGATTGCCGTGCGGCGGACGAAGGGAACGAGCGCTTTCGGCTGCACCCAGAGGACTGCCTCACCCTCGGCGGGGAAGAGCGCGAGCCCATGCGTTCGGCATTCGCCAGCGACATATTCGAGATTGGCGTTCAACGGCGGCGCCAGCCCGTAGACGACCAGCGCGTCCAGCCCGCGCTCGGCCATCATGGCACGGAGCGCGGCATGGCGGCGGGCGTAGGTCTCGCGTGACAGCACGGCGTTCCTCGCTGCAATGCACACTGTACCACGCTTGACGGCGGCAGCGGCGGCGGGCGAGCATGCCGCAGGATGATCTGAGGAGGAGGAATGAAGCCCCGGTCCACTCGAGGCAAGATCCTCTACATTGGCGACGCTGTCGGTGAGCGCGGACGCGAGTGGTTCCACCGCACCGACTATCCAGACGGCACGACGGTCTTTCGCACCATCTCCGAGATTGACGACAGCCAGATTGTGCGCGATGTGGTCTGGTCGGTCGATGCCAAGTTCCGTCCTCGCGAGTGCTACGAGCGGCTGGTAGTGCGCGGCGCCGTGAGCATGGGCTGGTTCAAATTCGAAAAGGACTATTGCCTCGTCGAGGGGTACTACGCTGACCTTGGCCGAGTGTCGCAGCGGCTGGACTACACTCACGAGCCGACGTTCCTCGCCTGCCATCCGCTCGTCGGCGACTGTCTCGCTGTTGCCGGGTACGACTTTGAGAAGGGCGGCCGCCAAGTGCTGCACGGGATCACGACCTCGCCAACGGTTAATGGTTCGACCGGCCCGATCGCCACGCGCAGCAGCCATCCGGTTGAGTATCGCGGCTGGGAGACGGTCGACACTCCGATTGGCCCGGTCGGCGCGCATCACTTCTGTCTCTACTACGGCCCGAATAACGAGAAGAGCGAAGAGATCTGGTGCGGCGAGGACTTCAGCTTCGTCCGCGTTCGCAACGACGAGCTAGCGACGACTTATGAGCTCGTTGAACTCGAGACATGGGAAGGCAGAGGCGCCTGACCAACGCGAGCAGGGGTCGGCGTCTCTGCTCTTCCCCTGCTCGCTTGTGGGTGCCATCCGGGCGCGAGGAAGGCGGGTCCTCCCCGGATGAGGCGCCTCGAACTGCGCCGGCGGTTATCGCGAGCCGGTCGATGCTGGCGCGTCCTGAGACTCAGTTCTCCCCAGAACGGAGGAGCGCCCTTGTCATGGCGCCGTCATTGCGAGGCCGAGGGAACCGAGGCCGTGGCAATCCCGATCGCAGCCCGCACT